>NZ_JASATH010000300.1:0-6004 GCF_038440215.1 Inquilinus sp. OTU3971
GGGAACCCCCCGGGCGGGGGCGGCTATGCGGCCGGCGGTGCGGCGGCCCTCGTCTCGCTTCAGAGCACGAAATCCGCCGCGACGAGACCGATGGCGCCGGTGAGCTGGATGTGGAAGTCCGAGACGCTGTCGCCATTGACGTCGCCGGCGATGGTGGTGACGTTGCCGGCGACGGCAAAGCGAAGCTGCCCGGCGACGCCGGTGTAGAGGCCCGAGCCGATGAAGGTGAAGGCCTGGTCGCCGGGCGCGCCGGTGTTCGCGTCGATCAGCGACAGGTCGATGCGGTCGCCCTGGGCGTGGCTGAAATCGGCGATTCGGTCGGCATTGGCTCCGACCACGCTCTCGGCGATCGACGCATAGGCGAAGCGGTCCGCCCCGACACCTCCCGTCAGCAGGTCCTTGCCGGCGCCGCCGCTGAGCACGTCGTTGCTCTCGAAGCCGTTCAGCGCGTTGGCCCCGCCGCTGCCGATCAGCGTGTCGCCGCCCTGGCCGCCATTGACGTTCTCGATCGCGACGAAGGTGTCGCCCGCGGCGTTGCCGCCGCTGCCGGTGCCGGTGGCGAGATTCACCGTGACCGCGGTGGCCTCGCCCCAATAGCTGGCGAGGTCGGTGCCGATGCCGCCATCCAGCTTGTCCGCGCCGCCGCGGCCGCGCAGCACGTCGCCGCCGTTCCAGCCCTGCAGCGTGTTGGCGCCGGCATCGCCGGAGAGGGTGTCGCTGCCCTGGCTGCCGCTGATGTTCTCGATCGCGGCCAGGGTGTCGCCCTCGGCCTCGCCGCCGCTGCCGGTGCCCGCAGCAAGGTCGACGACGACGGCTTCCGGACGGAGGTAGTAGCTGGCGGTGTCGATGCCGCTGCCGCCGTCGAGCTGGTCGGCACCGTTTTCGCCATAGAGCACATCGTTGCCGTCGCCGCCGTTGAGGATGTCCTCATCATCGTGGCCCCGCAGAATGTCGGTGCCGCCGAGACCGCTGAGGATGTCGTCCCCGCCCCGGCCGTCGAGCAGGTTGTTCCCGGCCGAGCCGGTCAGGATATCGTTGACGACGAAGGCGCCGTAGACATTCTCGATGCCGGACAGCACGTCGCCCGCGGCATCGCCGCCGCTGGCGGTGCCGGTGCTGAGATTGATCGTCACGGCGGCGGAGCCGGCATAGTCGATCAGGTCGATCCCGGCGCCGCCGTCGAGCTGGTCAGCCCCGCTGCCGCCCGTCAGGTGATCGTCGCCGGCCCCCCCGATCAGCGTATCGTCGCCGGCCAGCCCGTCGAGTTCGTCATCGCCGTCACCGCCGTTGAGGACATTGCCGGCAATGTTGTTGCCGATGATCGTGTCCTCGCCCGTGCTGCCGATGACATTCTCCATGTCGATGAAGCTGTCGCCGGTGGAATCGTTGTTGCCGCCGGAACCGATGCCGGCGAGGAGGTTGAGGAACACCCCGACAGTGGCACCGGCATAGCTGATGGTGTCGATGCCGCTGCCGCCTTCGAACCGGTCCCCGCCGGCGCCGCCCGTCAGCACGTCATCGCCGGTGCCGCCGACCAGCTTGTCGTCGCCGACGCCGCCATCGATCAGGTCGATGCCGCCGCCGCCATGGATGATGTCGTTTCCACCGAGACCGCTCAGCGTATCATTGAAGGCCGTCGCCTGCGGAATATCGGTGTAGCCGGGCGGGAGGACCACCCCGTCGCCGAGCAGATGGATCAGATCGTTTCCCGCGGTTCCGTTGACGACGGCCATTCTCGAACTCCAGTTGGACAGGCGCGGCAAGCGCGCAGCCGGGCATTCTGCATAAGATCATGTGCGCCGCATCTCCCAGATGGGGGAGGCGCGGACGACTTTCTTTGCGTCCGGCCGATGCCCTGGCGAGTCGCCCTACCCTGCCACCCGCTTCACCTCGAAATGCCCGGGCGGATGGGCGATGGCGTCCTGGGCGGCGACCAGCTGGATCTCGCGCTTGCCCGAAAGATGCGTCGCCTCCATCACCGCATAGACGGTGCCGGCGGTGCGGCCCAGCGCCACGGCCGGGTCGCCGCTGCGCAGCCAATGCGCCAGGAACAGCGCCGCGGTGATGTCGCCCGAGCCGTTGACCGAGATCGGCAGCCGCGGCGTCGCCACGACCCAGGCCCCGTCCGGCGCCACGGCCAGCATCTCGATCACATCGTCCGGCGCGTCCTTCCGGATCAGGCTGGTGACCAGCACGATCCTCGGCCCGGTCGCCTGCACCGTGCGCGCCGCCGCCAGCGCGTCGTGCAGCGTGGCGATGGCGCGGTCGTCGCCGACCCCGGCGCCGAGCCCGGCCAGGTACTCCAGCTCGAACTGGTTCGGGGTGATGATGTCGGCCTGCGGCACCGCCTTGTCGCGCATGAACTCCGGCAGGCCGGGGCGGACGAAGAAGCCGCGGTCGACATCGCCCAGCACCGGGTCGCAGCAATAGACCGCCCGCGGGTTGGCGGCCTTGACCTTGGCCACGGCGTCGAGCACGACATGGCCGAGCGAGACGTCGCCCATATAGCCGGACAGCACGGCGTCGCAGCCCGGCAGCACGCCGCGCTCCTCGACCCCGCGCAGCACCTCGGCGATCTGGTCGGCCGGCAGCACCGGGCCGCGGAAGCTGCCATAGCCGGTGTGGTTCGAGAAATGCACGGTCAGCACCGGCCAGACATCGATGCCGAGGCGCTGCAGCGGGAACACCGCGGCGCTGTTGCCGACATGGCCGTAGGCGACGGAGGACTGGATCGACAGGATGGCGGTCACGGGTCGGCTTTCTGGTTGCGGGCGGCTAGCAATAGGCGAGTCGGGGACGGAAGATGATACGCGTCGCCTCTCCCGCGAGGGGCGGCGTTCCGGAAAGCATCCGTTGTTCCGATGCTGGCTTTTTATCCTCCCCCTCCCCTTGCGGGAGGGGGTAGGGGGAGGGGTTTGGCGCCACCAGGAGGGAAGCCTCGCGGCGAACCGGCGATGATTCGGGACAATCTGGCTTCGGTTCGCTCGGCTGCAAGCCCCCTCCCCCTACCCCCTCCCGCAGGGGGAGGGGGAGAGTGGAAAGCAAGGTCGGCGCGAGATCCGGCACCGGCCTCATCACGCCGCCGCCAGACTGAGGTCCGGATCGCTCCTGAGCAGATCCACCAGCACCCTCAACCCCCGCTCCAGCTCCTCGGCATCGGCGGCGGCGGTCAGGGTGATGCGCATGGCGTGCGGCGTCTCGGCCCGGCCGGGCACGAACAGCTCGGTCGAGGTCATGGCCAGGCCGCGCTGCCGCGCCGCCGCCACCACCTCCTGCGCCCTCCACGGCTCCGGCAGCTCGAGCCAGATGTGGAAGCAGCCGGGCTGGCTGTGCCAGGTCAGCCCTTCCAGCGCCCGCGCCGCCACCGCGTGGCGCGCCTTGGTCTCGCGCCTGATGCGGTCGGCCAGCACGTCGCAGGTGCCGTCCTCGATCCAGTCGGCGACGATCTGCCCCATCACCGGCGGCGCCATCCAGTTGGTGGCGCGGGCGGCGGAGCTGAACCGCCCCAGCCGGTCGGACGGCATGGCGGCGAAGCCGATGCGCAGCGACGGCGCCATCGCCTTCGACGCCGCGGTGATGTAGATGCTGCGCTCCGGCGCGAAGCTGGACAGGGCCGGCGGCGGGTCCTCGGCGACGGTGCCGTAGATGTCGTCCTCGACGATGGTGATGCCGAGGTCGCGGCACAGCTCGGCGATGGCGCGGCGGCGCTCGACCGACATGGTCTTGGTGGTCGGGTTGTGCAGCGTCGGGGTGGTGTACAAGAGCCGCGCGCCCGAGGCGCGGGCCGCGGCC
Source organism: Inquilinus sp. OTU3971 (assembly GCF_038440215.1). Taxonomy (NCBI): domain Bacteria; kingdom Pseudomonadati; phylum Pseudomonadota; class Alphaproteobacteria; order Rhodospirillales; family Rhodospirillaceae; genus Inquilinus; species Inquilinus sp. OTU3971. The sequence continues at coordinate 3,793 of NZ_JASATH010000300.1, forward strand.
TCCAGCGCCTCCGGGATCATCCCCTCCCCGTCCATGGCGACGGCCTTGAGCGACAGGCGCAGCAGGCTGGACAGGGCACGGACGCCGGACCAGGTCAGCTCCTCCACCAGGATCGGGTCGCCGGGGTCGCAGAACGCCATCAGCGCGGCGGTGATGGCGTGCTCGGCGCCGCTGGTCACCAGCACCCGCTCGGGCCCGACCTCGACGCCGCGGCGGCGGATCCACTGCGCCCCGGCGGCGCGGTGCTCCCAGCGCCCGGTATGGGCCTGGTAGTTGATCAGCTCGCCGAGCGCGTTGGAGCCGGCGATGCGGCGCAGGGCCTCGGCGTATTCCGGGGCGACGACATGGGTGGGCGGCCGGTTGACGCCGAGCTCGATGGTCTGCGGCCCGCCGACGGCGGGCATGTCGAGCGTGGCCTGGGACCGGGCGCCGGCCTTGACGAAGCTGCCGCGCCCGACCTCGCCGGCGACGAGGCCGCGACGCTCGGCCTCGGCATAGGCGCGGCTGACGGTGCCGACGGTGACGCCGAGCCGCCAGGCGAGGTCGCGATGGGTGGGCAGCCGCTCGCCGACCTTCAGCCGGCCGGCATAGACGTCCTCGGCGATGGCATCGGCGATGCGGAGATATTTCGGCCCCGCGCGGTCGACCAGCGACGGCATCCACATGGCGGCCTCCTCCTTGCGTGGCGCGATTGTGTCGCGATTGTCTCGATCCGCATCAGAGCATGATCGGGACAATCGGGACAAGGAGGGGTGGGATGCAACGGGGACAGGGCAGGATTGTGGGGGTGCGGCAACAACATGCGGTGCCGGCTTCGGAACTCTCCGAGCGGACGTTTTCGCCAATGCACGCGCGACCGAGTGGACCCCGTGCATCTGCCGTCTCGTTCGCTCGTGGAGACTTATCCTCGCAACGGTTGAAGAATGAAGCCAGGGAAGCTGACGACATGAGAGGACGTCCCCAGCGCCGCACGTACTGCTTCGAGCGCCTCCGACGTCGATATAATAACCTGTTGGCCACGTGTCGAACAGCGAGCAGCAGAACGAAGGAACTCTAATAGGCTCGTGGTTTCAATCTCCTGCTGCCCCGGCTCGTCAAAGACGACGATGCCGAGATGACTGGTCGTAAAGCCTACCTCTAGCTCCAAGCAGGCCAGATAATAGGCCCATTTAAGCCTGATGGCGTCGCTCGCAGAAATCTCGAAGTTAATTTCTTTTTCGACGGTCTCGCCATTCTCTATCCTTAAAACCAGCGGGCGGAAATTGTCATTGGAGAGAGAAATCTCGCCCGGTTGAAATGACCGGAAGCCATAGCGGCCAAGTTGGTGACGTATGCTAGCCTGTAGTCGATCGAGCTTATGTCTGTCGGCAATCGTCAGTTCGTCCATCGGCAGAAGGCGCAGTGCGTTGGTAGCTTCCGCCCATTTCGTCGCTATGTCCCTGAGCTCGTCGATTAGCGAGATTGAAAGATCGTCGACACTTCGTAAGCGCTCGACGAATGCCTGCAAACGGACGATCTCCTCGATCGCAGCTCTCGAAGACGACGAACTCGGCCGTACCAATTCCTGGCGGAGCGCTCGTAGTTCCTGCTGCTTGTCCCGGAGATCCCGTTCGGAGCCTCGGTATCGCGCAGCAATCTCCTGAAGGCGCTCCCTCGAATTGGCTAGCGCAGCCTGATAGAGCTCAAGTTGTGATTTAACGAAAGCAATATTCTCATCGAGCGCCATACCTGTGCTTTCCACCGTCGGCAGCAACTCGTTGGATACGCCTTGATGGCAAGTCGGACAGACATGCTCTGAGGCCGCACGACCGAGGTCGGATCCTAGGCGCTGGAGCTTCTGTGCATCCTGGTTTCGCTTGAGATCAGCTTGGAGCGATTTGACGCGTTCCTCAAGCGCACTTTTATCCTGGGCTTCGGAACCATATTCTGTCCTGATCGCCTCTAAGACGGCGGACAAAGTATCAATCTGCCCCCTAAGCATCGAGACGCGAGTTTCGATCGCAGGCGCAGCTACCTCGACAGTCTCGAACTGCTGATTTTCAAGTTGATCTATTCGAGCAGACGTAAAATCCAAGATTTCGCTCAATCGTATCCATTCGCCTTGAAAATAGATCTGAAGATCGATAGAGGGTGCGGTGGCAAATTCCGCCGACGGCTGAGCCGCGAGGCCGCGAAGGCGACCGACGCTCGATGCCGCCTCATCGAGCCTCTT
>NZ_JASATH010000301.1:0-5947 GCF_038440215.1 Inquilinus sp. OTU3971
AGGCCGTAGCCACCCCCTCACCCCAAATCGCTCACGCTATTTCGACCTCTCCCCAAGGAGAGGTGAAGAGGCTGCGGCTCTTATTCCCCTCTCCTCGGGGAGAGGGAGGGGCCCGGCGCGAAGCGACGGGAGGGTGAGGGGGATGGGGCCGCGCGGTCACCACTTCGCCCCCGGATAGCTGCGCTGCAGATACTGCAACTCGCTCAGCAGATGGCCGAGATGCTCGCTGTGCCGGCCGTCGCGGCCGCCGCGCTGGGTCCAGCCGGCAGGCGGCGTGGTCAGCGTCGCCTCGGCCAGCACAGCGGTCACCGTCTCGGACCAGGTCTCGCGCAGGCTCTCGGGATCGATCGCGACGCCCTGCCGGACCAGCTCGCTTTCGGCCTCATCCGGCATGAAGACCTCGCCGATGTAGGGCCACAACTCCTCCACCGCCGCCTGGGCCCGGGCATGGCTTTCCTCGGTGCCGTCGCCGAGGCGGATCACCCATTCCGCGGTATGGCGCAGATGGTAGGCGCTCTCCTTCTCCGCCTTCGCGGCGATCGCCGCCAGGGTCGGGTCGGTGGAAGCGGTCATGGCCCGCCAATAGGGATCGGCGAAGGCGGAGTAGAACAGCTGGCGGAGGATGGTGCGGGCGAAGTCGCCGTTCGGCTGCTCGACCAGCAGCAGGTTGCGGTACTGCCGCACGTCGCGCAGATAGGCGTAGCGGTCCTCGTCGTTGCCGGCGGCCTCGACCTCCGCGGCATAGCCGTAGAGGGCGCGGGCTTGGCCGATCAGGTCGAGCCCGATATTGGCCAGGGCCATGTCCTCTTCCATCATCGGCGCGTGGCCGCACCATTCGGACAGGCGGTGGCCCAGGATCAGGGCGTCGTCGGCCCGCGCCAGGGCATAGCGGACCAGCGGCGTCTCGGCGACGGTGATCATGGCCGCGGCCATCACATATGCCCGATCTCGTCGGGCACGTCGTAGAAGGTCGGGTGGCGGTAGATCTTGCTGGCCGCCGGCTCGAACATCATGCCCTTGTCGGCGGGGTCGGAGGCGGTGATGGCGTTGGACGGCACCACCCAGATCGACAGCCCCTCGCCTCGGCGGGTGTAGAGGTCGCGCGCCGCTTGCAGCGCCATGGTCGGGTCGGCCGCGTGCAGCGACCCGACATGCTTGTGCGCCAGCCCGTTGCGGCTGCGGATGAAGACTTCCCAGAGGGGAAAATTCTGCGTGGTCATGGGCCCTTCTCCCGGTCAGGCGGCGGCGCGGGCGCGGCGCTTTTCGGCATAGGCCAGCGCGGCCTCGCGCACCCAGGCGCCATCGTCATGGGCCTTGCGCCGCGCCGCCATCCGGTCGCGGTTGCATGGGCCGTTGCCGGCCAGGACCTGCTTGAACTCGTCCCAGTCGATCGGCCCATGCTGCCAATGCCCGGTCTCCTCGTCGAAGCGCAGCTCCGGATCGGGCGGGAACAGGCCGATGAACCGGGCCTGCGGCACGGTGGCGTCGATGAACTTCTGACGCAGCTCGTCATTCGAGAAGCGCTTGATCTTCCACTTCATCGAGGTGTCGCTGTGCTGGCTGGCGGAATCCGGGGGGCCGAACATCATCAGGCACGGCCACCACCAGCGGTCCAGCGCGTCCTGGGCCATCGCCTTCTGCTCCGGCGTGCCGCGGGCCAGGGTGACCATGATCTCGTAGCCCTGGCGCTGGTGGAAGGATTCCTCCTTGCACACCCGGATCATGGCGCGGGCGTAAGGCCCATAGGAGCAGCGGCACAGCGGGATCTGGTTCATGATCGCGGCGCCGTCGACCAGCCAGCCGATGGCGCCGATATCGGCCCAGGTCAGGGTCGGGTAGTTGAAGATCGAGGAGTATTTCGCGCGGCCGGTCAGCAACTGGTCCACCAGCTCCTCCCGCGCCGTGCCCAGCGTCTCGGCCGCGGCGTAGAGGTAGAGGCCGTGGCCGCACTCGTCCTGCACCTTGGCCAGCAGTGCCGCCTTGCGCCGCAGCGTCGGCGCCCGGGTGATCCAGTTGCCCTCCGGCAGCATGCCGACGATCTCGGAATGGGCGTGCTGCGAGATCTGCCGCGTCAGGGTCTTGCGATAGGCCTCCGGCATCCAGTCATTCGGCTCGATCCGGTCCTCGGCGTCGATCCGTTCCTGGAAGCGGGCGGCGAGGGCAGCGTCCTCGACCGGCCTGGCGGCTTGATCGGTGGCGTTGAGGGCTTGCGTGTACATGGCGTCCAGCCTCCCCTGACCTTGACCCAATTATATGTCACAGAAAAATTAATAATCAATGATTTTGGTAACATATCGTAAGTTGGGTTCCCCCTGGCGAACCCAACTTCGTGCCGCTGAAACAGTGTTGGGTTCGCTGTCGCGAACCCAACCTACGAGTCCGTCGTTGCTCCTACCGGAACCGCGCCCCGAGCTCCGGGCCGGGCGGGGGGAGGGGGCCGGATTCGGCCTGGCCGTTCGCGTCGAGCCAGCGCTCCGAGGCCGGCAACAGCCGATGGTAGAGATCGGCGCAGAGGGCACGGGCGGCGGCGCCGGGCCAGTCCGGCGGCAGCAGGTCGGCCGGCAGCACCGGGTCGCGCAGCACGATGCGGCGCCAGGCGTGGATCAGCAGGATGCGGGCGATGAAGCTGTCCTGGTCGGACAGCGCGCCGCCCGCCGCCAGCGCCGCCCGCAGCGGCTCGAAGGCCTCGAGGAAGTGGCGATAGGCGGCGGCCGTCTGGTCCAGCGGCCAGCTCATTGCCGCCAGCCGACGCCGCGTCTCGGCATCGGCCGTCGCATCCAGCCGCAGCGCATCGGCCGCCGCCGGCGGGATCGCGGTTCCGGCCGGCGCCACCCAGACACCGGGTGTGGCGCTGCCGAAGCCGGCATCCTGCAGCGCCGACCGCGCCGCCTCCCGATCGCCGCCATTGCCCAGCAGCACCAGCTCAAAGCCGATGCCGGGGGGCGGCGGATGGGCGTTGTAGATGTGCTCGGTGGCGGTCCGGAACGTCTCCCGCCCGCGCTCGGCCAAGCGGTAGAAGCTGTTGCGGCCGACCCGGCTGCGCTCCAGCCAGCCATCGGCGGCCAGCCGCGACATCGCCGTCCGCACCACCCCGTCGCCGATGCCGAGGGCGTGCAGGAAGGCGGACAGGGTGCCGAGCCACAGCGACCCGCCGCGCGGCACGATCGCGTCGCCATAGACGGTGATGATGATCGACCAGGTGCGCGACGGCTCGGCCTTCAGGCTGTCCAGGATCCGGCGCAGGGCAATGCGGGGGGCAGGCACGGCGTCGGTCAGGCGGTTTCCATTCGCCGGCGGACCCTGCCATCGGCCGGCCGCACCGCCGCCACCGCGTTCGCGGCGCCGGACAGCACCAGCTCGGTCGCCAGCCGGGCATAGTCGGCGCGGCTCAGCCCCTTGCCCTCGCGGAACCAGAGATAGTGCCAGTTCAGCATGCCGAACAGCGACATGGTCAGCGGCATCAGCAGGCTGCGGTCGGCCGCTGCATGCGGCACCGCCGCAGCCAGCGCCTCGGCGAAGATCCGGACCAGCGTCCGCTCCATGTCCTTCAACTGCTCCTGCTGCTCCGGCGGCAGGAGCTTCAGGCTGGTGATCTGCACCTGGTGCTCGGCATCGGCGTCGCGATAGGAATCGAGCAGGGCGGCGACGATCGCATGCAGCCGCTCGCGGGCGCTGGCCCGGGTGGCCGCTGCCGCCTCCACCGCCGCGACCAGCAGCGACAGATGCTCGGCCAGGATGTCGAACAGCACCGCGTCCTTGTCGCGGTAATAGTGGTACAGCAGGGCCTTCGAGATGCCGCAGGCCTCGGCGATCTTGGTGATCGAGGCGCCGGTGAAGCCGTGCCGGGCGAACAGCTCCGCCGTCCGGTGCAGGATCGCCCGCCGCTTGTCGTCGTAATCATGGGCGCGGGTGCGGGCCATGGCCTCCGGTCCGTTCACGTGTTGTCGACGGGACCAGCCTCGGGGCATCGCGGCCGCAGATCAAGAATTCTCTGAACGCTCGATCAATGAATTCCCCGAGATGTCGTCGGCCGGCGGGGCGATCATCCGTCCGATGCGTCGTGGCGCCAGGGTCTGATCTTCCCGAGCGTGTCGGCCATCACCGCGCCGCGCCGGCCCATCGGCTTGTCGCCGTCGACGGTGCTGTCCCGGGCGGTCTGGTGCTCCATCTCCGCGTTCAGCTCGGCGCCGATCAGGAACACGACCGTCGACAGCCAGATCCAGGTCAGGAAGCCGATCACCGCCCCGAGCGAGCCGTAGGCCGCGTCGTAATCGCCGAAGCGGGCGACATACCAGGAGAACAGCATCGACCCGCCGATCCAGACCAGCGCCGCCAGAGCGCTGCCCCAGCTGATCCATTGCCAGCGCGGTTCCCGTCGGCTCGGGCCGAACCGGTACAGCAGCGACAATCCGACGATGGTCAGCACCAGCAGCGCGGGCCAGCGCAGCAGCCAGACCAGGGTGCCGGCGGCCGATCCGAGGCCGACGAAGTTGAGAACCACCGGCACGACGACGACGGCGATGAGGGCCAGGACGACGAAGACGAGGGCGAGCGCCGTGAACAGCAGCGAGACGGCGTTCAGCCGGAAGAACCCGCGCTTCTCGGTTTCGTCATAGACGACGTTCAGCGCATCGAACAGCGCCTTCATCCCGGCATTCGCGCTCCACAGCGAGATGGCGAGGCCGGCGAAGAAGGCGAAGCCGAGGGCCTGCCGGGGCTGGCTGGCGATGCGGTGCAGATGGCCGCCGATCACCTCCATCCCGCCGCTCGGCAGGATGAAGGCCAACTCGGCGATGTCCCGCTCGACCGTGGCGGGGTCGGCCACGAAGCCGTACAGCGACACGACCACGCCGATCGCGGGAAACAGGGCCAGCAGGGCGTAGTAGGCGACGCCGCCGGCAAGGGCGAAGACCCGGTCGTCATCGATCTCGGCCCAGACCCGCCACAGGATGTCGAGCCAGCCGCGCCGCGGGATCTCGGCCGGCGAGCGCGCATCGCGGCCGTGCCCGTCTTCCATCGACGCCGACGTCGCCATCGAGGCTTCCCACCGATACCGCACCTGCAAGGTGGAACGGCGGGGGAAGCGGGGGCGTTCCGCCGGGTCAGCGCTCGGCCAGCGCCAGCTTGGCGCCGAGGGCGACGAAGGCGGCGGCGAAGCTGCGGCGCATCCAGGTCATGACCCGCGGGCGCGTGATCACATGGTCGCGCATCGCCGCGGCGAACAGGCCGTAGACGGCGAAGACCGCGAAGGTCATCAGCATGAACACGCCGCTCAGCTCCAGCATCCGGGCCAGCGGCTGGGCCTCGGTGGTGCTGACGAACTGTGGCAGGAAGGCGACGAAGAAGATCGACAGCTTCGGGTTCAGGATGTTGATCAGGATCGCGGTCACCGTGACCTGCAACGCCGACCGGCCGCCGGCCTGCTTATCCACCTTCAGCGCGCCGTGCTCGCGCAGCGTGCTCCAGGCCATCCACAGCAGATAGGCGACGCCGAGATATTTGAAGATCTCGAAGGCCAGGGCGCTGGTGTGCAGCAGCGCCGCCAGCCCCAGGATCGCCGCCGCCAGATGCGGCACGATGCCTAGGGTGCAGCCGAAGGCGGCGATCACGCTGGCGCGCGACCCGCGGGTCAGCCCGGCGGCGATGGTGAACAGCGCGCCGGTACCGGGCGAGGCGACGATGATGAACGAGGTGATCAGGAACTCGATGCTCACGCCGGCACTCCTCCCGTCAGGCTGCGGCCGCCACGATGCCCTGGAGCGGTCGGGTGGGCAAGGAGATCGCTGATGGGCCGGGGCCGCCCCCTCACCCGAAATCGCTGCGCGATTTCGACCTCTTCCCAAGGAGAGGTGTCGGGGAACTCGGCTCAGTTTCCCCTCTCCTCGGGGAGAGGGAGAGGCGGGGGGGGGGGGGGGGGGGGGGGGGGGGGGGGGGGGGGGGCGGCGGG
>NZ_JASATH010000302.1:0-5923 GCF_038440215.1 Inquilinus sp. OTU3971
AAACTTTCTCAGATCCAAAGCCCCGATGCACCCTCTCAGTGTGAGAATTCCGGGCTAGCAGGGGTCATGACAAGAGTAGGCCGTAGGCATCCGGAATCTGTGAACGGATTGGCAACATGCGGCCGCGGGGGTCTTCCGCAGGCTTGCCACCTCTTTCGCAAACCGATTGTCATTCGGATTTCCATGGACGAGGTTTGTGAAAGCGCCGACGCGGCCGTTCTCCGTCGGGCCAGTCAAACCCGCGACAACCCTCGTTTCTGAAAGCCTCCAATCGCGCGCGTTCACATCCGTTCCCAGATGTCGGATGCCTACGCACAGTTCTTGTAACGAGCCCAACACGCTCAAATACATCTGCATCACGACCAGCGCAAATTTCGGCAACATGGTCAGCATGGCGCTGGCGGCGCCGCTGCTGCCATTTCTCCCGCTCGCCGCCAAGCAGATCCTTCTCAACAATTTCCTCTCCGATGTACCGTCCATCGCGATCTCAACCGACAACGTCGATCCGGAAACCGTTACGCGGCCCCAGCGGTGGAAGATCCGGGACGTGCGGCACTTCATGATCGTCTTCGGACTGGTCAGTTCCGTCTTCGATCTGCTGACATTCGCGATCTTGCTCCTTATCTTTCATGCTGATGAAGCGACATTTCAGACGACATGGTTCATCATTTCGCTATTGACCGAACTCGCCGTTGTCCTTGTATTGCGAACGCATCGGCCAGCGTTCCGTAGCATACCGAGCCGCGTGCTAATGTGGACTACCGTCGTCGTCAGCCTCGCCGCCCTTTCCATCCCCTTCCTCGGGTCCCTTGCCTCGGCGTTCGGGTTCGTGCGGCTGTCAGCGCTCGAGATGGGGTCGGTGCTGGTCATCCTCGCTGGTTACATCGCAGCGACGGAAGGGGTGAAAGCATGGTTCTACCGAAGGCACGAAACACCCCTCAAAGGGGCTGGGCGACACCCGCCGGCTTTGGCCAAAGGGAGTCCTGCCCAACGTATTCGGCGATAGTTACTGTCCAAACATCGGCCCCTCCCAGCATTCGGAAAGACGCAGCCGCGTCTCAACCAGTTGGCCTCTGCGTTTATCGAGGGTACCCGCGGCTGCTCGTGCTCTTTCGCGACGGCGCCGGTCGAACCCGTCGAGCCCAACGAGCGGCATTGTCACGGAAACTTTGACGGAGTGAGCCGCGTCGCGGTAGGGCAGGGGCATGCAGCCGATTTCCTATGCCCGTCATCAGTACCCGCCAGCGATCATCCGGCGTGCCGTGTGGCTGTATCTGCGGTTCACCTTGAGGGGTAGTGTGAACGTCGCTGCGAAAGTGGCCATTCGAATAAATCTGTCGCTATTTGGCCGCATCTGGAAAACATATTGCGAGCCTGGGTCGCCGAAGCCGGTCACGCTCCAAAACCGCTGGATGCGATAGTAACCTGGTCTGGATCTTTCGGTAACTATGTTGTGCGGTGTGAATAGGCACCAGGTTGGGCCCTCAGTATCGCGCGAAATCAGGCACTTACCGCGCTGATCGTCACCGGGACCCCATGCCGATTTACAGGGAGGTCTTCTTCTCGAGGTCCCGTTCCATGAGGGATGCCTCTTTGAAAGTCCCGGCGCCGCTTCGCTTCATGATCATTTCACCTCGATCCTGCGTGGTTTTGCCTTCTCGGCTTTGGGAAGCGTCAAGGTCAGCACGCCATCCTTCAACTCTGCACTGATAGCGGTCTGATCGATCTTGCTCGAAATCTGGAAGCTCCGGACGTAATGACCGATATTGTACTCCGTATAGACTGGCCGCAGCTCCTCGTATGTCGAGTGATCGATCCGCCCTTCGATCTTCAGGAGATCGTTCTCGATTCCGACATCAATATTGTCTCGGGTGACACCAGGAATTTCCAGCACGACAGTAAGCGACTGGTCGGTCTCGAAGATGTCGGTTACCGGCAAAAACGAGCGCGTCGGCGTTGTGCTTTCCTGCTTCTTCTCGACCTCGCGCTTCTGTTGAACCTGCAGTTCTTGTTTCGATGCCATGGGGACTCTCCAGCATGGATGTCTGCTATCGGATAGCGATAGTTCGCGGCTTGTCACTTTCGGCCCTGGGGATGAACAGCGCCAGCACGCCCTCTTGGTAGTCCGCCTTGACGGCATCCGGATCGATTTGAATTGGGACCGAGATCGTCCGATCAAACGTGCCCCAAATGCGCTCGCGCCTATGGATGCTGGCGCCTTCGTCGTATTGAATGGTCTTTCGCCCCGAGATCCGGATCGTGTTCTCCTTTGCCTCGATCTCGAGATTGTTCTTGTCCATCCCGGGCAGTTCGACGATGGCAACGAAATCGTCGCCCTGTTGGAAGATGTTGATGGGCGGGAAACTGCCCGTGCCGCTCGTGCGACTGCCCATCCAGTCGCTCGATATCCGCGCATCGAGTGCTCTTTGGATCGCAAGGAGCGCCTCGAACGGATCTCCGAACCTGTTGATCATGAGCTACCTCCTGGCGTGTAGGCCCAATGCGGACGATCAAGATCGCCCAGACCCCATCACGCCGTTGACGATAGGATCAATTGGAACGATTGCCCGTCCGGCATTTCCTCTTGTTTAGAGAATACGCCAAATCGAATAGTCGGACTTGATCTGCGTCAAAATTTTTGAAACCAGGAAAGAGGTCGAGCGGAGCGACTTGTCACGTTGTCGAGCATGACCGCTTCAGCGTGTCAGATGACAACTGCTTCGGATCAGGCTGTGGGAGCATCAGACTGTGAACGGGTCTCCGTGCGTGGCCGTGGCAGTCCCCGTGCGATCAATGGTTTGCGTTGCCGATCGACACCGGGACCTTGTGCCGATCCACAAAAAAGAGGGTCGGCTGCCATCTGGACCGTGTTCACGCTGCCATCAGACATCGGCGCCTCCATCAATCCGTTGCTCGAGAACTGTCCCGGTGTAGAGCGCGCGCGGCAGATTGGCCAGATCGACGAGCACAAGCGTGATACGCGAGTTGCGGACCGCCGCTCGGCCGTAAGTCAACGACTGTCCCGCAGGCTGAGGATGTAAGTGGCGACGTTGCTGATTTCCTCAGCGTTCAGTACCAGGTTCGGCATTGCACGATGCGGCGTCCGAAGGAAGATGGACACGGCCGTTCCGGTCATCCCAGGCACCGCGGCAATCGTTTCGAATCTCGGCGCTTGCGGATTTGGGGACGAGGCCTGTCCCCGCTCGACCGCATGGCACGATGCACACACTCGCTCGGCAAGTTCACGGCCCTGGAGCGGATCGCCCACCTCCTGGGCGCTGACGACCGTCGGCATAGTCGAAAGGGCTACCCCGAGGGCGAGGCCAGGCAGACGTCGCATGATCACCTCTCTTGTGATGCCCCAAGCCGCAGCCGAAACCGAGGCGTCGGAGCCGAAACAGGCCCAATATACATGACGTGGCGAGACAGCCGCCGCGGCAAGTGCCTACGACAGGCGCGGAATTGATCGACGGCGGCAAAGGGGGCGCCGGCATCCTCTAACGGACTGCTTTGCCGCAGCCGCGGGTTGCCGGTAATGGCCGAGGCCTCCGCCGGGGGCGACACCGGGCAGATCCGCCGTCCTCAGGGTCAGGGCGACGGCCCTCGCATCGCGCAATGTCGGAGACGCAGCCGCGCGACCCTGCAGGGCGTGGAAAGGAGCCGCGCTGCGCCCCCGCGGCCGGTCCACCCCACGCGGCACGGCAGTGAGGCGTTCTAGGCGCTACGTCGGCAGCCCCCCGAGGCACTGCCCCGTCTCATGACAGCGGCCAGGAAGATGACCGGGCTTCGTTGGGCGCGCCCCTGCCAGCGCCCTCCGTCTGACGCCGGACAGAGCGCAGCATAGCCCGCGGCGCCAGATCGTTGGATCGCCAGGGCCGAGGAGTGGGCCGCCCACCCGGCGTGGTGCGTCGCCCAGCCCGCCAAGCGGCGATCGCCGTGTCGGTGAATCACACCGTCAAGCTCCCGCGCTGCCGCAAAGCGGCGTCAGACTTCGCCCATTCCGCTATCCGGTAGCCGCTGCTTTGGGATGGGAGCGACGGCGGTCCTGATTGACCATGAACGGCGCGGTCGGCATCCTGGAAACACGGAAGAGGCGCCCTCCTGCGCGGCCCAGCTCCGAGCGCCAACCGGCCGATCCGTGCAACAAAGTGGCCGCCGCGGCCGGTCCGTGCGTTCTCCGGCCGGTACCGCCGCACGGCACAGGGGGGAACGGTGAGCGAAGACCCATACGAGATCCTGGGCGTGACGCGCGACGCCCCGCCGGAGGAGATCCGCAAGGCCTACCGCCGGCTCGCCCGGAAGCTGCACCCGGACCTCAATCCCGGCGACCATGCAGCCGAGGAGCGGTTCAAGCAGGTCTCGGCGGCCTACGACCTGGTCGGCGATGCCGGGAAGCGCGCCCGGTTCGACCGCGGCGAGATCGACGCCTCGGGCGCCGAACGGCCACGCTTCTACCGTGACTTCGCAGGCGCCCCCGGCGCGCAGGGCCACGCCTATGCGACCGATGCCGGCTTCGCCGATTTCGCCGATGCGGATGAGGTGCTCGCCGAACTGCTGGGGCGCCGCGGCCGCAGCCGCTTTCAGGGCCGCGGGCCAGACCTGCATGCACGCCTGCGGGTGGAGTTCCTCGACTCGGTCAACGGCACGACGAAGCGGCTGACGCTGCCGGACGGCTCGACGGTGGAGGTCACGGTACCGCCCGGGATCCGCGACGGGCAGGTGCTGCGTCTGCGCGGCAAGGGTGGCGCGGGCACCGGCGGCGGACGGCCTGGCGACCTGCTGGTGGAGGTCGAGGTGGGACCGCACCGCCACTTCGTGCGCAAGGGCGACGACATCCACCTCGACCTGCCGGTGAGCCTGCACGAGGCGGTGCTCGGCGGCCGTATCGAGGTGCCGACGCCGGCCGGCCCTGTGGTGATGACGGTGCCGAAGAGGTCCAATAGCGGGACGACGCTTCGGCTCAAGGGCCGCGGCGTGAAGCGGGCCGATGGTTCGCGCGGCGACGCCTATGTGACGCTCGTGATTGTGCTGCCCGACGGGCCGGATCCCGAACTCGAGGCCTTCGCCGCAGGTTGGGAAGCGGGCAAGGCGCATGACCCGCGGGCAGGGGAGGCGTGAAATGTACGAGATCGACGAGTTCTTGCTGCTGGTCCGGCTTGATGCCGCCGCGCTCGAGGCTTGGATCGAGGCCGGCTGGCTGGCGCCGCGCGGACGGGACGCGGGGCCAGCCTTCTCCGAGCTCGACGTCGCGCGTGCTTGGCTGATCCGGGAGTTGCGGGAGGATCTGGAGGTGAACGACGAGGGCGTTGCGGTCGTCCTCGGCCTGATTGACCAGATTCATGGTCTGCGCGGCGCCCTGCGGCGGCTGTCCGCGGGTCTCTCAGCCTTGCCCGAGCCGTTGCGGCGCGAGCTGCTGGCTGAGTTGCGGGGCGAAGCCGAAGATCCGATCGGCGACAGGCCACCCGGTGCGGCTTGACCTGGTTCTCCGGCCGGCGGCGCCGGCCAGGGCCCGCGAGCTCGCCAGCCAGGCCGGAATCGGCCGGACCAGGCTGGCCACAGGCAGGCCCTGACCTCATCGATTGGCATTCGGGGCGCTCATGACTCTCATTGGACGGAGGCCCGGACGCCGATCGGCTGCCGAAATCCTCGGGGTGACCACATATTGCCGGACTACGACAGCAAGCTGATACACAGCTCGATCAAATCGCATCACGATGTCGCCTGCACATCGGAGGCGCGCCGAGGCGTCTTGATCCGGAGCGGCATTGTCACGGGAACTTTGACGGAGTGAGCAGCGTCGCGGTAGGGCAGGCGCATGGAGCCGATTTCCTACGCCCGTCATCAGTTCGCGCCGGCGGCGATCCGACACGCCGTATGGCTCTATCCCGGATATCTCACTGCGTGGCGAGGCAGTGCGTCGGTG
>NZ_JASATH010000303.1:0-5922 GCF_038440215.1 Inquilinus sp. OTU3971
GCCGCTATGCTCCATGGCTATGCCCTCGCAACTCAGGCAAAACTTCCGTGAATCCCGTAGCCCGCAAGGGGAGGGGGGACAAGGAAGGGGGCTGTCGGGGCCGATGGCTCATGCTGCCGGTGCTACTTGCCCAGCAATTCCTTCATCTGCTTCTGGAAGTCGGCGACGTTGCTCTGGTCGATCAGCCGGGTCGGGATGATCTTCAGCTTGTCGGCCGGGATGAAGGACTTGTCGCCCTCGGTGTACTGGGCCAGCAGCTTCACCGTCTGGTAGCCGAACTCATAGGGCTGCTGCACCACCGTGCCCTCGATCACGCCCTCCTGCACGCCGCGCAGGGTGACCGGGTCCTCGTCGAAGCCGACGACCTTGATCTGGCCCAGCTTCCCGGCCGCCTTCATCGCGTCGTAGATGATCGGCGTGTTGTAGGAGTAGAGGCCGACCAGCATCGCCAGGTCGTCATACTTGGTCAGCGTGTCCTCGACATTGCGCTTGGCCTTGACGAAGTCGATATCGTCGGTGCGGACGTCGACGATCTCGATCTTGGTGCCGGCGATCGCCTTCTTGATGCCCTCGACCCGCTCGCGGGCGTTGGCGTTGCCCAGCGTGCCGACGAACAGCATGATCTTGCCGCCGTCCGGCAGGGTCTTCTTGATCAGCTCGCCCGCCTGCACGCCGGCGGCGACGTTGTCGGTGCCGATATACAGCAGCCGGTTGCTCTTCGGCGCGTCGCTGTCGAAGGTGAACAGCGGCACCTGGCTGGCGGCGGAGTTCAGGAGAGCGGTCGAGTTGTCCGGATCGACCGGGCTGATGCCGATGCCGACGACGCCGCGGGCCAGCATGTCCTCGACGATGCGGCGCTGCTCCGCGGCGCTGGATTCGCCGGGGATCTTGAACTCGACGCTGTAGCCCTTGAGCTCGGACACCGCCTTGTCGGTGCCCTTGTGGGCGATGGTCCAGAAATCGGACGAGCCGTTGACGACGAAGGCGATGGTCTTGTCGGCGGCGGTGGCCGGGCCGATGGCGAGGACCGACGCGACGGCGGCTGCGATGCCCGCCAGAATCAGGCGCTTCATTGGGTTCCTCCCGTTTTTCCGAGTCCCGCTCTGCGGTGGGGTCGGTCAACATTGCTATTATAATCAGACAATTTGGATCACAACGGCCGGGACCGGTCAAGCCGGCGCGCATGCGGCGTGTTTGAGCGTCCCTCGGCGCGGTGGGGAGGCGAGCGGAGTCACGGGCCACGTCGGCCTCTGGTAGGCTTCAGCAAATGCGATGCAAATTTGAAAAAAGACATTCAGGGAGCATGGGACGATGCCTTCTGCCGCCGTCAGCCAGCGACAACGGGCCTGGACGGGCTTCATGCGGCAGCATGAAGCCCTGGCGGCGCAGCAGCGGGCGCTGCTGGGCGAGATCCTGCGCCGCAACGCCGGGACCGAGTTCGGGCGGGAGCACGGCTTCGACGCCTTGAAGTCGATCGAGGCGTACCGGGCGGCGGTCCCCATCCGGCAATGGGCCGAGATGATTCCCTATGTCGACGCCATCCTGGCCGGGCGGGACGGCGTGCTGACGTCCGAGCCGCCCTTCTTCTTCCACCGCACCTCCGGCACCACCGGCACGCCGAAGATGATCCCGTTCACCCGGCGCTGCCTGGCCCTGCAGCAGCACACGCTGCGCCGCTGGCTGGATCGCGCCGTGCTCGACAATCCCCGCCTGCTGCAGGGGCGGACGCTGGCCCTGCTCAACACCGCCGTCGAGGGCGTGACCGGGCAGCACATCCCCTATGGCGCGCTGTCCGGCAGTGCCTATTTCCGCCTGCCGCCGGCGATCCGGCGGACCTACTGCCATCCGTATGCGGCGTATCACATCGAGGACGGCGCGGCGCGGCGGTATGCCCTGCTCCGCTTCGGCATCGAGCGGCCGTGCAGCTTCGTGTTCAGCGGCAACGCCGCAGCGCTGCTGGGCGCGTTCGAATTCGCCGACCGCCACGCCGAAGCGCTGATCCGCGACCTGCATGACGGCACGATGTGCGGCGACTTCGCGGTGCCGGATTCGATCCGCGCCATCGCCATGAACGAGTTCCGGCCCGATCCGCAGCGGGCGCGGGTCCTGGCCGAACGCCGCCGGCGCGGCGGCCGGCTGCGTCCGGCCGATTACTGGCCCGACCTACAGGCGCTGGGCTGCTGGATCGGCGGCTCGATGGGCCATTTCGCGCCGGCGCTGCGCGACTGGTGCCGCCCGGGGGTGCCGCTGCGCGATGTCGGCTACATGGCGAGCGAGGGCATCTTTACCATCCCGCTCGGCAATGAGACCCCGGGGGGAATCCTGACCCTGCACACCGCGGTGTTCGAGTTCGTGCCGGAGCGCGAGTTCGGCCGGCCCGATGCCCGCAGCCTGTTGGCGCATGAGGTTGAGCCCGGGCAGAACTACCAGATGGTCCTCACGACCACCGGCGGGCTGTACCGCTATGCCATGAACGACGTCGTCCGCGTCACCGGCCGGGTGGCCGGTTCGCCGGTGCTGCACTTCCTGTACAAGGGCGGCCAGGTGCAGAACCTGCAGGGCGAGATGCTGACCGTCGATCACGTGGTCGGCGCCGTCACCGCCATCGCGTCGGAGGCCGGGCTCAACCTGCGCCACTTCCAGGTCGCGGCCGAGCTGCCGGCCCGCCGCTACGCGCTGCAGATCGAACCGGCGGCGCCGGTCCCGGCCGCGATCCTGCCGCAGCTGCTGCAGCGCTTCGACCGGGCACTGGGATCGATCAACGAGAACTACGCGACGCTCCGCGGCGACCGGCAGCTGGCGCCGCCCGTCCTGCGGGTGATGCAGGCGGGGTGGTTCGACCGTCTCGCCGAGGACGCCGTCGGCCGTGTCCGTCGCGACAGCCAGGTCAAGCTGGCGGTGCTGGTCGGGGAGGCCGAGCGCCCCGAGCTGGCCGACACCGTGATCGGCTTGTCTGCAATCCAGCCTTGAGGGCGGCAGAAGCGCCTTGACCTTCCCATATTGGAAGGTCGGAGAGTCGTCCGGTCCAAGCGAAACAGGAGCCGAACCATCATGGGTGTCCCACTGTCCTTCCGGGTCGAGGACATGACCTGCGGCCATTGCGCCGGCACGATCAAGGGCGCGATCGAGGGCAGCATCCCCGGCGCCAAGGTCGAGGCCGACCCGGTGCGCAAGCTGGTCTCCGTCACCGGAACCGCCGACCGGGCCCAGGTCGCCGCGCTGATTGCCGAGGCCGGCTACACGCCCGAAGCAGCCTGACGCGGGCCTTCGGGGCTCAGAGCCGCTCTCAGCCGTTGACCAGGAAACGCATCGGGTCAGGGGTGAGCTGGCAGGCATCGACCGGCTGGCGGTCCGGCGCGTCCAGGAACTTGCCCGTCAGCGTCTCGGCGCAGGGGTCGCTGCCGATCAGGCCGTGGCCCTGGTCCTGGCGTTCGACCAGGAAGCCGTTCGGCAGGTGCGACGCGGTGGCGCGCGCCCAGGCCGGCGGCGTCACCGGGTCCAGTCCGCCGGACAGGATCAGGGCCGGAATGTCGCTGTCGACCGGCTGGGTGGCGAGGTCGTCGGCGGCACCCGCCGGCCAGGCCGGGCAGGTCGAGCCGGGGGCGTCGCGCAGGTCGCCGGCATCCGGCGCCAGGCATTCGGCCAGGTCGTAGGCGCCGTTGGCGATGGTCGGGTCCAAGAGCCCGGTCAGCCACTGCTCCGCCGCCTCCTCATAGGCCTCGTCGCGGTCGGCATCGATGCCGGCGATCAGCGCCGGCAGGGCGGCGGCGTCGTCGCGGGAATAGAGGTCGTTGAACACCACCTCGGCCAGCAGGCCGCCG
The DNA here is from genome assembly GCF_038440215.1 of Inquilinus sp. OTU3971. Classification (NCBI taxonomy): domain Bacteria; kingdom Pseudomonadati; phylum Pseudomonadota; class Alphaproteobacteria; order Rhodospirillales; family Rhodospirillaceae; genus Inquilinus; species Inquilinus sp. OTU3971. Next base: position 3,822 of record NZ_JASATH010000303.1, read on the forward strand.
GTGAACATCAGCTCGGCCTCGCCGCCGCCGTCCGGCCGCTCGACGGTGACGGTCGGCGGTTCGTCGTCCAGCCGCTCCAGCAGGGTGCGGTAGCGTCCGGCCAGGTCGGGATAGGCGGCGTTGCAGGCCGTGTCGGCGGCGCAGGCGGCGAAGATGCGCTGCAGCGACCGGTCGCCGTCCGGATCGTCTTCCTCCGAGGCGGTGAACAGGCTTTCGCCGGGCGGGTAGACGCCGTCCAGGATCAGCGCGGCGATGCCGTCGGGATAGCGCCGCACCGTCTCCAGCGCCAGCCGGGTGCCGTAGGACGACCCGAACAGCACCCATCTGTCGAAGCCGAGGGCGAGGCGCAGATCGGCCACGTCGCGGGCGCTGTCGGGCGTGGTATAGCGGGTCAGGTCGTGGCCTTCGCCCTCCCAGCGGCTGCGGCAGGCGCGGGCGGCGTCGATCGCCGCGGCGGCGTTGCCGCCGTCGCCCTCCGGGCCGTTGCCGCGGATCTGGGCGTCGATCATCTCCGGGCAGGTCAGGTTCGGCTCCGACTTGCCCATGCCGCGCTGGTCGTACAGCACCAGCTTGCGCTTCTGCAGCCAGTCGTTGCGGGCGATCAGGTCCCACCAGCGGGCGATGCCGTCCGGGTCCAGGCCCGCCGCCCCGCCCGGGCCACCCTCGAGATACAGGATCGGCGGCGCGTCGCCGAGCTGGTCGGGCGTCGACAGGATGGCGACCGCGAGCGTCACGGTGGCGCCGTCTGGCTTGTCCCGGTTCTCCGGCACGGTGACGGTGCCGCAGGTCGCGGCCCGGCCGTCCGGCACCGTGAAGCCGCAGGCCCCGGCATGGAATTCGGGCGCAGCCAGGGCCGGGGCGGCGCCGGCCAGGGTCAGGACGGCGATCAGGATCAGGCGACGGGTCATCATCGGCATTCGCGTGACAAAGCCGACCAAACCTAAGCAGGCGGGCGAGGCGGCGCCATGCGGCAAGAGCGTCCCACCCAATCCTGCCGCCGGATTGCGGCAGGGCCACGGCCAGTCTGCTATTCCGCGGCCAGCAGTGCGGTTCCCTGGGGAACAGCGTCGGCGACCAACTGCACCACCTGCAGGCCCTGTCCCAGCTCCTCGCGCAGGGCGGCGGCCTCGGCCGGGGTCCGCACCGGGGGGCGGCGCGGCGTGTCGCGGCGGGCATGGTCCAGCACGGCCGGGTCGACGCCGTCCTCGACCAGCAGCAGGTCGGCCCGGCGCAGCGCCGCCACCTGCCGCAGCGTCAGGTCCTGCTCGCCGCCCGGGCCGAGGGCGATCCGGATCAGCGAGCCGGCGGAAGGACGCTCCGTCGCCACCCGGTCCAGGAGGTCGAGCGCCGTTGCCCGATCGGCCGCGCCGTCGCGGTACAGCCGGCGCCAGAAGGCCAGGCGGCGGGCCGGGTCGGCGATGCGGCGGCGAATCTCGTCGCGCAGCGTGCCGGACAGGGCGGCCAGCCGGCCGAGGCCCGGCGGGATCAGGGCCTCCAACTCCTGCCGGATCAGCCCGGCCAAAGCGGGCGCCGCGCCGCCGGTCGACACCGCCACCACCACCGGTGACCGGTCCAGGATCGCCGGCAGGATGAAGTCGCACAGCGCCGGCCGGTCGACGACGTTGAGCGGCACGCCCGCCGCCCGCGCCAGGGCGGCGCTGCGCTGATTGGTCCGGTCGTCGCCCGAAGCATCGATCGCGAGGCAGGCCCCGGCGAGATGGCCGGCGGTCAGCGGGCCGGGAAGGATCTCGGCGCCGGCCGCCGTCTCGGCGAAGGCAGGATCGGCCCCGACGAGCCGGATCGCGGCGCCGGCGCGGCGCAGCAGCTCGAATTTCGGCGCGGCCGCGTCGCCGCCGCCGACCAGGACGCAGACCCGGCCGCGCACGGTCAGGAAGACGGGCAGGTGGGGCAGGGGGGCTTGGTCCTGCGGCGCTGGAGAGGCCGACGGTTGCCTTCTTTTGAGTCCCCCCTCCCCTTGCGGGAGGGGGGTAGGGGGAGGGGGTTCGTGCCGACTGAACTGGCCGTCTTCGGTGGGGTGCCGATCCTCATCGGAACGGATCGGCTCAGCATTCGCGCGCGGACGCGCGCAGACCCCTCCCCC
>NZ_JASATH010000304.1:0-5794 GCF_038440215.1 Inquilinus sp. OTU3971
CCCCCCGCGCCCCGGCCCCCCCGGGCCCGCAACTCCGGCCCGGCCCTGAACCGAGCCTCTTCCAACGTCCGTCGCACCATCCTGGCCGAAGGCGCCGGCAGGCCCGGAGACGAGCGCTGCATTCACACCGTCGCCGCCGGACCGCCCGCCACGGCGCCGCCGCCCGATCCGGCTCTGCCCCGCGGCCCGCCCTGATCGGCCGACGCCGGGCGAGCCGAACGCTGCCGCCGCCACATCCTCCGCCATGGCTGACCGCAGGACCGGTCGCCGTGGCCGGAGGCATGCGCGTGGCCTTTCCCGCTTGGGATAAGGGACAATAAGGGGTTGGATTCGACCTGCGCGCCAGACTCATACCAAGGGTCGAAAATATTGACTCGTCATCCCGTGCGCGCTGCGGCGCGAAGTGCCGCTGCGCAGATATGGGATCTCGGCACGATCTCACAGAGATCCCGTGTCTGCAGCGCATCATTGCATGCTGCGCTGCGCACGGGATGACGGGTCATTGTTTATGGTGCTTGGTATCAGAGCAGCGGCGAATCCGCGGCGACGAGCAGCCAGGGCAGGGCCAGGCCGGCGGCCCGGCCGATCGTCCACCAGGCCGGGCCGAAACCGCGCGGCTCGACCAGGCGGTCGAGGTCGATCACCAGCACCTCGTGCCGGTCGGTGTCGCCGGCCGCGGCCCAGTGATTGATGCGGTTCGATCCGTCGATCACCCAGTATTCGCCCGAGCGGCGGGCCAGCAGCACCGGCCCCTGCAGCCCCCAGGGTTCGATCCGGTCGTGACGGCCGTTGCCATGCCGCGCCAGCGCCTCGGTCGACCACATCTCCCGGGAGATCGGCCATCGGCCATCACCGGGCGGCTGCGCGCCGAACCGCTTCGTCAGCAGGCGCCGCAGCACGTTGCGGCCCAGCCACGCGCCTCGCCGGCGATGGTTCCGCAGCACACGCCAGACCTCTCGCCACAGGCGATCCCGATACCGCAACCGCAATCCCCCTTCCCGCCCCCGGCCGGGGCGCCGAAATGCGGCGCGCTGGCAACCGAGGGTTGAGGGCAAAGATTACAGTTTTGTGATATTTCCGCCAACAGGCTGGTGGAGGAGGCTGCCGCCGCCTTGCCCGTCAGCGGTCCATCCTGGTCAGGTCCTGGTCATGCGTCTCGCGGATCAGCCAGACCGCGACCAGGCTGATCATCGCGGCGATGCTGATGTAGCCGCCGACCCAGCCGAGCCCGCCCCGCTCGACCAGCGTCTGGGCGATGTAGGGCGCCAGCGACGCGCCGAGAATCCCCGCCAGGTTGTAGGTCAGCGACGCCCCGGTGTAGCGCACCCGGGTCGGGAACAGCTCCGGCAGGAAGGCCCCCATCGGGCCGAAGATCAGCCCCATCAGGAACAGCCCGAGGCACAGGAACAGGGTGACCAGCAGCATCGAGCCGCCGCCCAGCAGCGGCGCCAGGGCGAAGCCGAACAGCGCCGTCAGGATGCCGCCGACGATCAGCACCGGGCGCCGCCCGATCCGGTCGCTGAGCCAGGAGGAGAGCGGGATGCCGAGGCCGAGGAAGATGATGGCGAAGCACTCCAGCCCGAGGAAGGCCTGGCGCGAATAGCCGAGCGCCTTGGTGCCGTAGCCGAGCGAGAACACCGTGGTGATGTAGAACAGGGCGTAGCAGGACACCATCGCCAGCGTGCCGAGGATGGTGATCCGGGTGTAGCGGGTCAGGACCTCGCCGATCGGCACGCGCACCCGCTCCTGCCGCTTCATCGCCTCGCGGAACACCGGTGTCTCGACCAGCTTCAGCCGGACATAGAGGCCGACCGCCACCAGCACGGCGCTGAGCAGGAACGGCACGCGCCAGCCCCAGCTCCGGAACTGCGCCTCGTCCAGCCCCAGCGCCAGCAGCAGGAACAGCCCGTTGGCGGCGAGGAAGCCGATCGGGGCGCCGAGCTGCGGGAACATGCCGAACCAGCCGCGCTTGCCGGCCGGGGCGTTCTCCACCGCCAGCAGCGCAGCACCACCCCATTCGCCGCCAAGCCCAAGCCCCTGGCCGAAGCGCATCAGGCACAAGAGGGCCGGCGCCAGCCAGCCGATCGCGGCATAGCCGGGCAGCACGCCGATCAGCGTGGTCGAGATGCCCATCAGCAGCAGCGACGCCACCAGCGTCGCCTTGCGGCCGACGCGGTCGCCGAAATGGCCGAGCAAGGCCGAGCCGACCGGCCGGGCGACGAAGGCGATGGCGAAGGTGGCGAAGGAGAGCAGCAGCTGCGCCGCATCCGATTCCTGCGGGAAGAACACCGGCCCGAACACCAGGGCCGCCGCCGTGCCGTAGATGTAGAAGTCGTAGAACTCGATGGCGGTGCCGACCAGGCTCGCCATCACGATCCGGCCGGTGGAATTGGCGGCGGCCGGCGCGGCCGAGCCGAAAGTTGTGTCCGTCATGAAGGAGGATACCGACTGTTGCGCAGGCTGCTGGGCGGGGTTCCATATCTGTCCCAAGCGCGGGTGCCGTCAACAGCAACATGCCCGGCGGCCAGGGCATGACTGCAGCGCGTCACGCGGGGACTGTCGCCGCCTGTCCGTCGGGATCCGCGCCCGATCCGGAGTGCCAGCATGCGCGAGGCCCGCTACGACACGATGTCGGACACCGCGAAAACGGCTACCGCTGCAACATGCAGCCGGGACGGTCCCCACCAGAATCCCCTGCGATGATCTTGCGATCGGCGGCGGAACGGAGCATCAAGCGTTCGTCGCCCGGAGGACCGGACGCCTCCATCCGTTCGACGTCGCAAGGACCCGTTGCTCGATGACCGACCACAAAGCCGGCCAAGACCGGCCGGACATGAACCCCTGGCTGTTCTTCCGCCGCTGGCTCGCCAACCCCCGCGAGGTGGGATCGGTGGCGCCGTCCTCGCCCGCCTTGAAGCGCCGGCTGACCCAGGAGGTCGTGCGCGCGCCCGACGAATATGTGATCGAGCTGGGCGGCGGCACCGGGGCGATCACCCGCGGCATCCTGGAGCGCGGCGTTCCGGCCGATCGCCTGTACGTGCTCGAGATCAACCCGGAGATGGCGCAGCATCTGCGCGACATCTTCCCGGGCATCCATGTGATCGAGGGCGACGCCCGGCGCCTGGCCGAGATTCTGCCGCCCGAGGTGGTCGGCAAGGTCGGCACCACGGTGTGCGGCATCCCGATGCTGCTGCTGACCCTGGAGGAGCAGAAGGCGATCCTCGATTCGGCCTATTCGGTGATGCCGAAGGGACGGCAGGTCGTGCTCTACACCTACGCCCTCTCCTCGCCGCTGCCGCGCGACAAGCTGGCCCTGACCGGCCGCCGCGTCGGCTTCGTCCCGGCCAACATCCCGCCGGCCTCGGTCTGGGCCTATCGCCAGCGCGGCGCCGGCTGACGCGCTTCGCTCCGCTTCCGCCGCCCCGCCGGACAGGGCATACTGGCCGCTTGGCTTCCGAGGGTGTGCGACGATGAGACCTTCGCTTCTTCTGGTCGCTGCATTCGGGCTCGCGCTACCGGCACAGGCCCAGGCTCCCGCCTATCATGTCCAGCTCCAGGTCAACACCACCACCGATGTGGGCGGCGGGTCATGCCGGATCGGCACCGGCGTGATCGGGACCTATCCCGACAGCCCCGGCCGTCTGGCGATCGGCACGCCGGTCGACCTGTTCATCCCCTGCGGCACGGCCGGTGCGTCGTTCTTCGAGGCCCGGCTGGTCGGCGGCCCCGGCGGCCTTCAGCCTGACGGGCCGGGTGCGCTGCGGCCGCTCGCGACCCCGGTGGCGCTGCCGACCGGTCCCGCGGCGCCGCGCCTGGTCCCGCCCCCGCCGCAGTTTCAGCCGCACCCACGGCAGGTTCTGGTTCCGCCACCACAGCCGCAACCGCGACAGGTGCTGATCGCCCCGACCACGCCGGTGACACCCCGGGCAGCGTCGCCGTCCACGGCGCCCCGGGTTGCGTCCCCATTCCCGGCGCCGCAGCCGATGCTGCCGCTGCCGGCGAACCCGGTGGCGCCGTCGCGTCCGCTGGTGATCCAGGGCACGACGCCGGTGGTTGTCGGCACGCTCCCGCCGGCCCCCGCCTTCGCGCGCCCGTTGCCGCCGCCGGTGCCCGCGGTCCAGGGCGGCGATACGGCGACGATGCGCCCGGACGCCGCGATCGTGCTGAACTTCGGTCCGGTCAGCGCGGCCCGGGCCGGAACGCCGCACCGCGTCGTGCTGCCGACCGACCCGAGCTATCCGGCGCTGCTGACCCAGCTCGGCGGCATCGCGCCGGGCCAGACCAAGGCGCTGCCGCGATAGGCCCGGGCGCGCCCGTGCTGCCGTCATTCGAGACGCCGCGCCTGATCCTGCGGCCGCGGACCATGGCGGATCTGCCGGACTGCCTGGCCATGGACCGCGACCCGGAGGTGGTGCGCTACATCGACAGGCCCTGGACCGACCCGGCGGCGCATCGCGCCTTCGTCGAGGCGCGGATCACCGCCGCCTATCCGGACGGGCTGGGCTACTGGACGGTGCGGACCCGGACGCCGGAAGCGACGTTCCTCGGCTGGGTGCTGCTGATCCCGCTCGACGGACCGGAGATCGAGATCGGCTGGCGCTTCACCCGGGCGAACTGGGGCCGCGGCTACGCCACCGAGGCTGCGGCGCCGGTGCTGGCCCATGCCCGGGACACGCTGGGCGCCATGCCGGTCGCCGACATCCATCCGGACAACGCCGCGTCGATGCGGGTGGCCGAGAAGATCGGCCTGCGCCGCATCGGGCCGGACGGGCACGGCGCCATCCGCTACGCCGGCTAGGATCTCTCGATCGCGATCGCGGTGGCCTCGCCGCCACCGATGCACAGCGAGGCGACGCCGCGGCGCGACCCTTGACGCTGCAGCGCCGCCAGCAGGGTGACGATCAGCCGGGCGCCGGTGGCGCCGATCGGGTGGCCGAGCGCGCAGGCGCCGCCATGGATGTTGACCTTGTCATGCGGCAGGTCGAGGTCGCGCATCGCCGCCATCACCACGCAGGCGAAGGCCTCGTTGATCTCGAACAGGTCGACCTCGCCGGCGCGCCAGCCGGTCCGGTCGAGCAACGTCCGGATCGCCCCGATCGGCGCCGTGGTGAACCATTCCGGCGCCTGGGACTGCGTGGCGTGGCCGCGGATCGTCGCCAGCACCGGCAGGCCCAGCCGGTCGGCGACCGAGCGCCGGGCCAGGACCAGCGCCGCGGCGCCATCGGCATTGGCGCTGGAGCTGGCGGCGGTGATGGTGCCGTCCGGGCGGAAGGCCGGCTTCAGGTTCGGGATCTTGTCGGCCGACAGCGATCCCGGGTTCTCGTCGACCGCGATCTCGGCCGGGCCGCCTTTGGCCGGAACCGAGACCGGCACGATCTCGGCGGCGAAGGTGTCCTCGGCGATCGCCGCCTGGGCCCGGCGCAGCGAGGTCGCGGCATAGGTGTCCTGGTCGTCCCGCGTGAAGCCGTAGCGGGCGGCCGTGGCCTCGCCGAAATCGCCCATCGCCCGGCCCTTGTCATAGGCGTCCTCGAGCCCGTCCAGCGCCGCATGGTCGAAGATCCGGCCATGGCCGAAGCGCAGCCCGTCGCGCACGCCCGGCAGCAGCCAGGGTGCGTTCGACATGCTCTCCATGCCGCCGGTGACGACGATGTCGGCGGAGCCGGCGGCGATCAGGTCGCGGCCGAGCATCGTCGCCTTCATGCCGGAGCCGCAGACCTTGTTCACGGTGGTGGCCCCGACCGAATCGGGCAGGCCGGCGCCGCGGGCGGCCTGGCGCGCCGGCGCCGGGCCCAAC
>NZ_JASATH010000305.1:0-5776 GCF_038440215.1 Inquilinus sp. OTU3971
TGCCCAACCCGCCCCCGGGCTTTTTTCAAACCGCGGGGGGCCGCCCGCCCCCCCCAGACACTGGGATCTACACCTACAAGTCGGACACCGCATCCAACGAGACCTGGACCCTCCTTCCGTACCAGCCGGAACCGTCCGGGCAGTATTTCACGATCAACAGCGGCCTCCACAGCTCGTCGCCGAGGATGCTGACCGCCTGTGGCGACGGCACGGTCGTGATCGACACTGCGCTGGACTCGGCTTACGCGCAGCCGGCCATCAATCAGCTCTGGCAGCTGACGCTCGACGGAAACATCGTCAGTGCCCTAAACCCCGGTCTCGGCCTCGCGAGCCCCACCGGCGGCGGACAGGTCGCGCTCGCGGTCCTCCGGCCGCGGGCGCTGGAGCAGCGCTGGGCCTGGGATCACGGTGCCACCCAGGCGGGAACCAGCTCGAAGGTGCCGGTCGGGGCGCTGATGAATCTGGGCAGCGACGGCGGCCGGTGTCTGACGGTGCAAGGCGGAGCCACGACGCCCGGCACCCCGGTCTGCACGGAGGCCGGCCCCGCGGCGGACGACGCGCCGCCGCCGCCGCAACAGCTGTGGTATGTGCAGCCGGCCGGCCCCTCCTACGGCAAATGGACACCGATCCGGAGCACCTGCCCCGTCCAGATCGACGGGCAGGCCACCACCTTGCTCGATCTCGTCCTCACCATCGACGTCACCAATGCGACCCTGCCCTCGGACGACAGCGGCCCCTATTATCTGCAGGAACGGGCGGTCATCGACAGCCGTGCAGGCGGCCCGGCCGCCATCTGGCAGTTCACCCCCCGACGGCTACATCGTCAATTCGGTCGATCCGAACCTGGTTCTCAGCCTCGCCGTAAGCCCGTCCAGCACCCTGGATGCCCCGGTCTACGGCAGCACCGTCGTCGTGTCGCTGCGGTCTCCCCAAGCCTATCCGTGCCAGCTCTGGACCACTACGAGCGACGGGATCATCTACAACCGACAGAATGGGCAGGTTCTGACGGTCGACGGCACCTTCAACCCGCAGAAGCCCGCGCCGGTCCCGGTCGTCACCTCGCCCCTGGCGTCGTCGGCCACGGCGACCCAGATCTGGGACATCGCACCCGGCAAGGCCCTGCAAACGGTGTTGGCGCAGCCGCGCCAGCCCTTCCCGGGGGCGAAGAGCGATGAAGCCGCCTACAACAACATCGACAAGCAGCTCGGCTTGAAGGGCATCACGCTGCGGGCCCAGTATATGAACCTGGCAGCGCCGCTCGCGAGCTATCAGGCCGGGCTCGCCACGATGCCCCCCGATGCGATCGTCGCCCAGCTGACTCGGGAATTGACCGCGGCCGTCGCCGTGCGGTCGCTGTTCCAGCAGATCGGCGCCCTCCACGTCAATCTGGGCCTGCAGCAGACCATGGCGCTGCAAGAGCTGGTGACGCTGCTGGAACTGCCCGGCAAGCAGATCCCGCGGAAGAAGAGCCACGCCTGGATCTGGGATATCGTCGATGGGACGGTCTACACCGCGCTGAACATGGCCGGCGCCGCGGCGGGCGATCCGAAGGCCGGATCCCAGTTCGAGGACTTCTCTAAACTGGCAAGCAAAGGGCTCTCGGCGCTGGCCAACGTGTTGCAATCCGGCTCCACCGCCGCCCAAGCAAAGATGCAGGCCAGTTCCGGCAGCGCACTCTGGACCGCCGCGCTGCAGAAGGCCGAGCAGTATGAAATGACGGTCGCACAGCTGCAGCAGGCGCTGCTCGCCGCCTTCAACGAGTCCGGGGTCGCTCTCGGGCAGATGGAAGCCGTGATCCTGAGCGACTGGGGCAAAATGGAGCAGATCTACGGCATGATCTGCGACCTGTCGGGCCTGTCTTCGCTCTACTGGTCGGGCAGCATGGGACCGATGCAGGCGAACAAGCTGCTGAAGGGCTACATGGTTCAGGTGCTGCAGACCTTGATGCCGCTGAACTCCGGCTACAGCATCAGTGGCGACGTCATTCACGGACCGCCGAACCAGCCCCTGGACCGGCTCGGGCTCCAACCCGACGGCCTGACCTACATCCAGCAGACGCAAGACGGGCGGCAGAACACCTATACGGCGATCGGCAACACCGATGTGCTGTCGATCCTGTGGGCCAACGAGACGAATCCTTACGGCTACTTCCACGGGATCGGCGGATGGACCCTGCCGACCAACTATTCGCCCCCCGGCACACTCAACGACTACTACGACCAGGCCGCCATCGTGGTCATCATCATCAACAACACGCCGCAGCCGATGTGGATGAACGTCACCGCGCAGGGCGTGCTAGGCCCCGGCGGCAGCGTCGCCGACAATGTCGGAAGCAATGTCTGGCGCCCGCTCGCCGCCTTCGGGACCCAGAGCTTCGCCGGCATCAATGTCAGCAACGATGGCAACAACGGCACCGGCTGTCCGTTCGATGGCGACTTCTATCTTTACGCCGGCCCCCAGGACGGTCCGCAGGTCGCGGACGTCCATATCGGCACCAACTACGCGACCTGGAACTGGACGGTCGCGTCACAGGCGGCGGGGTACTCGGTCGACCTGTCGGCGCCGGGCGACGGCAACGTGCAAATCCTGACGGTCGCGGTGTCTGCTGCGGCCTGAACGCGGCGCCGAGGGAAAGGTCCTAGCGCGAAGACCGCGCCGCGACGCCGGCGACCAAATCCTCGACGATCTCCTGCAGCTCCGCCGGCGTTGCACCGTCGCGGGCCTGGATCGAGATGCCCTGCATGACGGCCGCCAGGTGCCGGGCCAGGCGGCGCACCTCCTCCGTATCGGCGAAGGGCCGGAGGGCCTGCGCGATCCGCTCGCGCATGGCGTCGCGCCGGGCGGCCAGATCGCGGGCGAGCGCGGCGTGCTCGGGGTGGCAGGTGATCATGCCGCTGGAGACCATGCAGCTGCGCTCGCGATCGGGATCGGTGACGGCCCGGACCGCCGCCTCGAGCAGCCGCCGCACCGCCTCCGCCAGCGTGGCGGCCGAGGCGACGGGCGTCATGTCGAGCGAGCCGAGACTCTCCTCGTAACGGTTCAGCGCCTCCTGGTAGAGCCCGGCCTTGCTGCCGAAGGCCGAATAGAGGCTCGGCGGCGCGATGCCGATCGCCTTGGTCAGGTCGCCGACCGACACCCCCTCGTAGCCATGCCGCCAGAACAGCCGCATGGCGGTCTCGACCGCCCTGTCGCGATCGAAGCTCCACGGCCGCCCGCCGCGCGATTTCGCATCCGGTTCCATATCGATCACTAAACAACATCTTGACGGCCGGCGTCAAACCGGTTGATTAGTGATCGATAAACAACATGGATGACGCTCTGATGGATCGCTCACGACGAAGCTTCCTGGCCGGAACGATCGGCCTTGCCGCCCTCGCGGTTCACGCCAGGCTCGGATTCGCGGCTCCACAGGAACGGGAGACCTTCTCCGTCCGGTCATCGGACGGCACGACATTGACGGGAGAGGCACAGGGCGACCCGCAGGCGCCCGAGATCCTGTTCATCCACGGCCTGCGCCAAAGCCGCCTGAGCTGGGACAAGCAGTTCGCCGACCCGGCGCTGGCCGGCTTCCGCCTGGTCCGATTCGACCTTCGCGGCCATGGCGATTCGGACAAGCCGCCCTCCCCCGACGCCTATGCGGATGCCGACCGGTGGGCGGACGACGTCGCCGCCGTGATCGCCGCCGCCAAGCTGCGCCGCCCCGTCCTGGTGGGCTGGTCTCTCGGCGGCTACGTGGCCGGCGCGTATCTGCGGAAATATGGCGGCGCGCGGGTGGCGGGGATCAACCTGGTCGACGCGGTCACCAAGCTGTCGCCGGATCTGCTGACGCCGCTGGCGGGCACCTTCGCCCGCACCACCACCTCGCCCGACCTGGCCGAGCGGACGGCGGAAACGGCGCGCTTTCTCGAGGCCTGCTTCCACCAGCCGCCGACGAGCGTGGAGCTGCAGCGCATGCTGGTGGTCAACGGCATGACCGCGCGGGCCGTGGGCGAAGGCTTCGTCAGGACGGCCACGCCGGACCTCGAACCCGTCTTCCAGGCCTATGCCGGCCCGATCCTGCTGACGCATGGGACGCATGACCGGCTGGTCCGCCTGGCGATGTCGGAGCGGATCAAGGCGATCCACCCGGGAAGCCGCCTCTCGGTCTATGCGGACAGCGGCCACAGCCCCTTCCATGAGGAGCCGGCCCGGTTCGGCCGGGAGCTCGCCGCCTTCGTGACGGCTGGGGGCTGATCCGCGGATCCGGGGCTTGGCCTGTCCCCCAAAAGAAAACAGGCCGCAGCGAACTGCGGCCCGAGTTTAGGGAGGAAACGCCCAAGAAGTGCGTTACGACAGCAGCTCATCACTGCATATCGCACTGCAACATAAGCACGGCGCGGCGAGGTTCGCAAGCGAAAAGAGATTAAAAATTGGTCACGCTCGATTCTGCCCAAAATTTGCCCTGTTTCGGGGCGGATGCCGGCGCTTTGGGCGGTCACAGCCGCTTGATCAGCCAAAGCACGAGGCCGTCGTCGACCGGAACCGAGTCGCGCGGCACCATCGGCCTGTCAGGTGACCCGCTCACGATCCGCACTGCGACCGGTCATCGAAGCGTGCCATCGTAGGATACCGGACCGCGGCGACTCGGATCGAAGGACGCGCGTCCGCACAGGAGGAGGCATAGAAGATGCAGCGATGGATCGCCGCCGCCGCGGCGGTATGGGCCCTGGCCGCGGCGCCGGCCGTGGCCGCCGAGAAGATCATTCTCGACACCGATTTCAGCACCGCCGGGGATGACGGCCAGGTCCTGATCATGGCCGCGCAGCTCGACCACCAGGGCGTGATCGACCTGCTGGGCGTCACCGTGGTCACCGGCAACAACTGGCTGAAGCAGGAGGTGGCGGACGCGCTGCGCGCCGTCGAGCGCCTGGGCATCGAGGACAAGGTCGGCGTCTATGCCGGCGCCAACCTGCCGCTGGTGCACGACCCGGAGAGCTTCGAGAGCGAACGCGCCCTCTACGGCTTCGGCGAGAGCTACAAGACCGCCTTCCACCGGCCGCAGCCGGCCGATGCCGACCTGGTGGCGCCGCCGGACGGCTTCGCCAAGAAGGCCAAGCTGCGCGACCAGGATGCGATCGACTTCATCGTCGACACGGTCAAAGCCAACCCGCACGAGGTGTCGCTGCTGGTGATCGGCCCGGCCACCAATATCGCGCTCGCGGTGCGCAAGAACCCTGAGATCGTGCCGCTGATCAAGCAGATCGTCTACATGGCGGGCGCGGTCGATATCCGCGGCAACACCACCCCGGCCGCCGAGATGAATGTCTGGATCGACCCGGAGGCGGCGCGCATCGTCATGCGCGAGCCGATCGACCAGGCCATCATCCCGCTCGACGTCACCGACATCACCCAGCTGTCCAAGACTGATTTCGACCGCATCGTCGCCGGCGACGGCCCGATCCCGGCGCTGTTCAAGGACAGCTGGATGGCCAAGGCCTATGCCAGGGATGCGAATGCGACGGTCAATGTCTTCGACACGCTCGCCCTCGCCTATCTGGTCGACCCCAGCTACGCCACCAAGGTCGAGGAGTTGTATCTCGACGTCGACATCGCCTTCGGCCCCGGCTACGGCCGCACCTTCGGCTATTGGCAGGAGCAGCCGACCAAGCTGCTGCAGAAGGTCAAGGTGGTGAAGCAGTTCGACAACCGCCGCTTCTTCGACCTCTATGTCGACCTGATGACCCGGCCGGTGCCGATCAAGCCGGCGACCTAGTCTTACTGCGTCATAAGCGAGGAG
>NZ_JASATH010000306.1:0-5688 GCF_038440215.1 Inquilinus sp. OTU3971
CCCCCCCCCCCCCCCCCCCCCCCGCGGCCGTTCGGCCGAGGATGCCGACCGCTGATCCGGCATGGCCAAGACCCGCAAACCGAGCGAGGAAGAGCGCCGCCTCTGGCGTCTCGTGACGCAGGATGTCGCGCCGCTGCGGCCGCGCGACCCGGCCTCCCCGCCGCCTCCGCCTGAACCAACCCCCTCCCCGCCGCCCCGCCCGGTCCCGCCCGGCCAGCGCCCGGCTGCTGCTGCGGCGCCGAAGCCCGCCGTGCCGGCGGCCGCGCCGAAACGGCTGCGCTCCGGCGACCTGACCGGCATCGACGGCCATCGCGCCGACCGGCTGCGCCGCGGCAAGCAGGAGATCGAGGGCCGGCTCGACCTGCACGGCATGCGCCAGATCGAGGCCCATGACGCGCTGATCGGCTTCGTCGCCGCGGCCCAGCGGGCGGGCAAGAAGACGCTGCTGGTGATCACCGGCAAGGGCAGCTTCTCGAACGGTGACAGCGTGCTGCGCGCCAATGTGCCGCTGTGGCTGAACGAGCCGCCGCTGCGCGACAAGGTCCTGGCCATCACCCCGGCCCATCCCCGCGACGGCGGCTCCGGTGCGCTCTACGTCGTGCTCAAGCGCCGGCGTGAGGGGTAGGGGTCGGGCTTCTACCGGATCAGTTCGATCCGGACATCGATCGTATGGGCAAATGCGAGCCAGGGGCGATCTGCCGTCATCGCGGGGACGCCCAACCGATGGGCAAGCGCCAGACAAGCCCGGTCGCCAAGAGACAGCCCCGCCGATCGGGTCCGGGGCACCAGCATTCCGGCAGCATAGGCGAGTTCTTCATCGAACAGGACACGCTCGCAGGTCAGCGCGTTCAGCATTTTCCGGATGCCGGCCTCGTCGGCTCCGCCCCGGGCATAATAGCCGACGACTTCCGACAGATTGATCGTTGTAATCACCGAATCCGCCAGGACGGCCTCGACCTTCTGCGCGCCGGGCTCGTCGAGCAGTAGAGCGAGAATTGCCGAGGCGTCGATGACCGCCGCCGTCATTCCCGCTCGGCTTCTCGGCGCCGCTCGGCCAGGAAGTCGTCCACCGAGGCACTGGCCGCCCGATCGCCGAGCAACTGCCGGCTGAGGGCCTGTGCCTGGGCAACGGCCTCCGCCACCGTGCGGATCCGGATGTCACGACCGTCGAGTTCAACCACGACATCGCCGCCACGCTCCAGGCCGACAGCCCTCCGCAGCTCTGCTGGAATGCTCAAGCGGCCGGATTCAGAGACTTTGGCTTTGGATGAGTTCATGGCGCGTTTCCAAACTATGCCATCAGAGACTCAATATGGCGTCATGTGGGCAACGCGGCAAGGTCCTGGTACCGGTGATTCCGCTAAACTCCGCCAGGATCCACTCCCTGACCGCCGTCACCGCCTCGTCCTCCGGGCCCCCTGGGCCGGGGCGGCGGACCAGATGGAAGCCCATGCCCTCGATCGCCGGGCCGAAGGGCTGCACCAGCGTCCCGGCCGCCAGCTCCGCCGCCACCAGGGTCAGGCTCAGCAGGCCGACGCCGTGGCCGGCCGCGACCGCCTGGATGGCGTGGCTCTCATCGGTGCAGTGCAGGGCCGAAGCGCTGCGATCGGGCAGGCCGGCGGCGGCGAACCAGCGCGGCCAGGACGGCTTCTCCGGATGCGGCACGCGCCACTCGAAATGGACCAGGCGGTGCTGCGCCAGCTGCTCCGGCGCCGTCAGCCCCAGCGCGGGATGCGCCACCGGCGCCAGCCGGTCGGTGCCCAGCGGCTCCGACCGCAGTCCCGGATACGCGCCGCCGCCGTAGCGGATGGCGAGGTCGGCGGTGCCGGCGGTCAGGTCGACCGGCTCGTCCGCCGTCAGCAGGCGCAGCGTGACGTCCGGCCGCCGCTCCTGGAACGACGCCACCCGGGGCACCAGCAGGCGCGCGGTGAAGGCGCGGGTCGCGGTCAGGGTCACGGTGCTCGGCCGGGCCCGGAGCCCGTCGATGGTGCGGGCGAAGGCATCGAAGCCGTCGCGCAGCACCGGGTACAGGCGCTGCGCCGCCTCGGTCATCACCACCTGCCGGGTCCGCCGCTCGAACAGCCGCAGGCCCATCGTCTCCTCCAGCAGGCGGATCTGGTGGCTCACGGCCGTCGGGGTCACCAGCAGCTCCTCCGCCGCGCGCTTGAAGCTGAGATGGCGGGCGGCGGCCTCGAAGGCGCGCAGGGCGGCGAGCGGGGGCAGGCGGCGCATGGTGGTCCAGACAGATGAATTCACCTCAGCCATAAGATGAGGAATTCGCCTTTGTCTGCAAGACGGAAAGCGCACATTTCTCGGGCCGGAGACATTCCGGAGCTCAGCCATGACCACGGTCCTGCACATCGATTCCAGCGCCCGCCTCGGCCGCTCGCACACGCGCCGCCTGTCGGCCCGCTTCGTCGAGTCCTGGCTGGCCCGCCGGCCGGGCGACACGGTGATCCGTCGCGATGTCGGCCTCGAACCGCCGCCGCCGGTGACCGAGGCCTGGATCGCCGCCGCCTTCACCAGGCCGGAACGTCGGACGCCGGAGATGCGCGCCACGCTGGCGGTCAGCGACGCGCTGGTGGACGAGCTGGAGCGCGCCGACCTGATCGTCGCCGGGGTGCCGATGTACAATTTCGGCCTGCCGGCGCCGATGAAGGCCTGGGTCGACAACATCGTCCGCGTCGGCCGCACCTTCGGCTTCGACCGCAGCCGGCAAGGCGAGCCGTACTGGCCGATGCTGTCCGGCAAGCGGCTGGTGACGCTGGGCGCCCGCGGGGACTGGGGCTACGACCCGGGCGAAAGGCTGGCCGGCCTCAACCATGTCGAGCCGCATCTGCACACGGTGTTCCGCTACATCGGCATCACCGACGCGGTGTCGATCGCGGCGGAGTACGACGAGTTCGCCGACGAGCGGATCCGGCAGTCACTGCAGGCGGCGGAGGCCGAGATCGACCGGCTGGTGGCGCGGATGACGGCGGAAGTGGCCGTGGCCGCGTAGTCCCGAGAGTTTCACGCAGCCGTCATCCGATCGTCATCGGCCGACCCCACTCTCTCGCCGCTTTCCGTTCGAGAGGGGGTTCCATGCTTCCGTTCCGCAGTGCCGCCGCGTCCCTGCTTGCCCTGGCCCTGTCCGCCGCCGGCGCCCTGGCGGGTGACGACCCGGCGCCGCAGACCTATCCGGCGGTGCTGGAAGGCCATGCCGTGCTGCCGGCGATGACCTTCGCCGCGCCGCCGGCCGACGCGCCGGCGATGTTCGCCACCTCGGCCAAGTTCGCCGGCCCGGCCCTGGCCCGGATCGACCGGCCGTTCAGCGTCATGGGCACCACCGGCAGCAAGGATGCGGTGCGCGAGACCGGCTTGCTGTTCCCCTTCGTCGGCCAGGCGGTGCAGGGCTTCAGCGGCATCCGGCCGGTCGGCAACGGCGAATATGTCGTCATCACCGACAACGGCTTCGGCGCCAAGGCGAACTCGCCGGACGCGATGCTGATGGTGCACCGGGTGAAGCCGGACTGGCAGGCGGGCCGGGTGTCGGTGCTGAACACCATGTTCCTCAGCGATCCGGACCGGAAGGTGCCGTTCCGCATCGTCACCGAGGCGACGAAGGAGCGCTATCTGACCGGAGCCGATTTCGACATCGAATCGGTGCAGCTGGTCGGCGACCACTATTGGTTCGGCGACGAGCTGGGCCCGTTCCTGATCGAGACCGACGCGGCCGGCCGGGTGCTGACCGTGGTCGACACGGTGGCGGACGGCAAGCCGGTGCGCTCGCCCGACAACCCGTACCTGACCATGCCGGGCGCCCCCGGCCCGGTCGCCGTCGAATCGCGCCGCAGCAAGGGCTTCGAGGGCATGGCGGCGTCCGGGGACGGCAAGACCCTGTACCCGCTGCTCGAGGGTGGGCTGTGGGACGCGGCCAAGGGCGCGCCGGAAACCGACGCCCAGGGCCATGAGGTCCTGCGCGTGCTCGAATTCGACGTCGCGTCGAAGTCGTACACCGGCAAGTCGTGGAAGTACCGGCTCGAGGCCAAGGGCAATGCAATCGGCGACTTCAACCTGATCGGCGGCACCCGCGGCCTGATCATCGAGCGCGACAACGGCGAGGGCGATGTCACCAAGGCCTGCCAGGGCGCGCCGAAGCCGGACTGCTTCGCCACCCCGGCCAAATTCAAGCGCGTCTTCCTGGTCGATCTGGCGGATGCCGATGCCGACGGCGTGCTGCGCAAGATCGGCTCGATCGACCTGCTGGCGCTCCAGGACCCGGAGCACAAGGCGCGCCAGGGCGGCCATGACGGGGTGCTCGGCTTCCCCTTCGTCACCATCGAGAACGTGGCGCGGGTCGACGCCGACCACATCATCGTCGCCAACGACAACAACCTGCCCTTCTCCTCCGGCCGCGCCGTCGACCGGCAGGACGACGAGGAGTTCGTGCTGCTCAAGGTGACCGAGCTGTTGAACGCGAAGTAGGAAGGCGGCCCCCGCCGGCTTGTCCTGCGGGGGCCTCAGCCCTCGACGAACCGCCAGCCTCGGTCGCCCGCCTCGATCCGGCCGATCGGGCTGACATGGCTGCCGGTGACCCGCCAGCCGTGCTTGGCCGCCTCCTGCAGCAGGAAGCGGCGGCTCTCGATGGCCAGCGCCGGGTCGAGGTCGTAGGTGAGGCCGACCTCCGGATCCTCGATCTGCGGCACGCCGAGATGGATGGCGTCGGCCCAGATCAGCAGGCTGTTCCGGCCCTCGCCGATGCGATAGCCGCTCTGCCCGGGCGTGTGGCCGGGCAGCGGCACGGCTTCGACGCCGGGCATGCCCTCGACCGGTCCCGGCGCGATGGTCCGGATGCGGCCGGCATAGGCCCGGGTCAGGTCGGTGACGGTCTTGAAGTTGCCGCGCCGGTTCGGCGGAAAGGTTTCCGCCACGGCCGGATCGCCGAAGAAGGCGAAGTCACGTTCCGGAAACAGAATCTCGGCCCGCGGCAGCCAGGCCTGGTCGCCGTCGAGCAGGCCGAGGGCGTGGTCGCCGTGCGGATGGGTCAGCAGCACGCGGTCGACCCCTTCGGGACGCACGCCGGCCTCCGCCAGGGCCGCGCGCGCCTTGCCCAGCGCCGGGCCCCAATGGTCGCCCGTGCCGGCATCGATCAACGAAACGCCGTTCTCTCCGGTCAGGAGGTAGCAGTTCACGTCGATGCGGATCTTGTCGCCGGGCCAGCCGTCGATCAGGCGCCGGGTGGCTTCCTCGCCGGCGGCATGGGTCAGCACGGTCTTCGGGGCCTCGAAGATGCCGTCGAGCAGCACCGTGACATCGTAGGGGCCGAAGCGCCTGGCAGCAGCGGACATGTCGATCCTCTCGGCAGAAGGACGGCTTGCCCGCCCGGGCTCACGCCGTCGCCACCCAGGCTAGCCCGGATATCTCACTGCGTGGCGAGGCAGTGCGTCGGTGGGGCTGAAGGCGGAGGCATTTGTGCAGGTCGGCCGATTTTCGGCGGAGTTGGTTGATTTCGGTCACGCCGGATCGCCGCCGCCTCTGGCAGTCGCGTCGGAGATGATGTGGCCTCTGCGCTGTCTGGTTCGTCAGCGTCCTGCAGCGGCAAGGAAGGCATGGGCGCGTCCGAACTCGTGATGGTAGGGGCAGCTCGAAGCCATGGCGACCTTGATCCGTCGGACGCTGGTGGTGACGAGAGCGCCGATCTTGAGG
>NZ_JASATH010000307.1:2500-5657 GCF_038440215.1 Inquilinus sp. OTU3971
GCGCTTGCCTCTGTGCGCGGTGCTTCTCTAGTAGAAGAAGCTGAGATCAAGCGTCTAAGGGCATCTGGTGGATGCCTTGGCACTGAGAGGCGATGAAGGACGTGGCACGCTGCGATAAGCTGCGGGGAGGGGCGAGCACCCTTTGATCCGCAGATCTCCGAATGGGGAAACCCACCGCTTATGCGGTATCCGGCACTGAATCCATAGGTGACGGAAGCGAACCCGGGGAACTGAAACATCTCAGTACCCGGAGGAAAGGACATCAACCGAGACTCCGTTAGTAGTGGCGAGCGAACGCGGACCAGGCCAGTGATCACATCTACATAACCGGAACCGTCTGGAAAGTCGGGCCATAGCGGGTGATAGCCCCGTACGGGTAAACCGGGTGTGATCCATGAGTAGGGCGGGACACGTGAAATCCTGTCTGAACATGGGGGGACCACCCTCCAAGCCTAAGTACTCCTCAGTGACCGATAGTGCACCAGTACCGTGAGGGAAAGGTGAAAAGCACCCCGACGAGGGGAGTGAAAGAGACCTGAAACCGGATGCCTACAAGCAGTCGGAGCGGGCTTGTCCCGTGACGGCGTACCTTTTGTATAATGGGTCAGCGACTTAGCGTGTGCAGCAAGCTTAAGCCGAGAGGTGTAGGCGCAGCGAAAGCGAGTCTGAATAGGGCGTCAGAGTTGCACGCGTTAGACCCGAAACCGGGTGATCTAGCCATGGCCAGGTTGAAGGCGGGGTAACACCCGCTGGAGGACCGAACCCACGTCCGTTGAAAAGGCCGGGGATGAGCTGTGGCTAGGGGTGAAAGGCCAATCAAACTCGGAAATAGCTGGTTCTCCGCGAAAGCTATTGAGGTAGCGCGTCGGATGATTACCGCGGGGGGTAGAGCACTGGATGGGCTAGGGGGTCGCGAGACCTACCAAACCTAACCAAACTCCGAATACCCGTGAGTACAGTCCGGCAGACAGACGGTGGGTGCTAACGTCCATCGTCAAGAGGGAAACAACCCAGACCACCAGCTAAGGCCCCCAAATCGTGGCTAAGTGGGAAAGGATGTGGGACAGCGTCGACAACCAGGAGGTTGGCTTAGAAGCAGCCATCCTTTAAAGAAAGCGTAATAGCTCACTGGTCAAGCCGTCCTGCGCCGAAGATGTAACGGGGCTCAAGCCACGTGCCGAAGCTGTGGGTGCTCGAGCGATCGAGCGCGGTAGCGGAGCGTTCCGTAGGCCTGCGAAGGTGTCTCGCGAGAGGCGCTGGAGGTATCGGAAGTGCGAATGCTGACATGAGTAGCGACAAACAGTGTGAGAAACACTGTCGCCGAAAGTCCAAGGGTTCCTGCGCAAGGTTAATCCACGCAGGGTGAGCCGGCCCCTAAGGCGAGGCCGAAAGGCGTAGTCGATGGGAACCAGGTTAATAGTCCTGGGCCTGGCAGAGGTGACGATGGCTGTAAGTTGTGCGCCCTTATCGGATTGGGTGTGCAGCGAAGGACATCCGGGAAATAGCCCTGCCGTATAGACCGTACCCGAAACCGACACAGGTGGACTGGTAGAGTATACCAAGGCGCTTGAGAGAACGATTGTGAAGGAACTCGGCAAATTGCCCTCGTAACTTCGGGAGAAGAGGGCCCTGCGCTTGGGCAACCAGGCGTGGGGGGCACAGACCAGGGGGTAGCGACTGTTTAACAAAAACACAGGGCTCTGCGAAGTCGACAAGACGACGTATAGGGTCTGACGCCTGCCCGGTGCCGGAAGGTTAAGAGGAGAGGTGCAAGCCTTGAATTGAAGCCCCGGTAAACGGCGGCCGTAACTATAACGGTCCTAAGGTAGCGAAATTCCTTGTCGGGTAAGTTCCGACCTGCACGAATGGCGTAACGACTTCCCCACTGTCTCCACAGTCGACTCAGCGAAATTGAATTCTCCGTGAAGATGCGGAGTACCCGCGGCTAGACGGAAAGACCCCGTGCACCTTTACTATAGCTTTGCAGTGGCGTTAGGAATGACATGTGTAGGATAGGTGGGAGGCTTTGAAGCCCAGGCGCCAGCTTGGGTGGAGCCAACCTTGAAATACCACCCTTGTTGTTCTTGACGTCTAACCGAGCCCCGTGATCCGGGGCCGGGACCCTGCATGGTGGGTAGTTTGACTGGGGCGGTCGCCTCCCAAAGAGTAACGGAGGCGCGCGATGGTGGGCTCAGAACGGTCGGAAATCGTTCGACGAGTGCAATGGCATAAGCCCGCCTGACTGCGAGAGCGACGGTTCGAGCAGAGACGAAAGTCGGCCATAGTGATCCGGTGGTCCCGCGTGGAAGGGCCATCGCTCAACGGATAAAAGGTACGCCGGGGATAACAGGCTGATACCCCCCAAGAGTCCACATCGACGGGGGTGTTTGGCACCTCGATGTCGGCTCATCACATCCTGGGGCTGGAGCAGGTCCCAAGGGTATGGCTGTTCGCCATTTAAAGTGGTACGTGAGCTGGGTTCAGAACGTCGTGAGACAGTTCGGTCCCTATCTACCGTGGGTGTTGGAATATTGCGAGGAGCTGTCCCTAGTACGAGAGGACCGGGATGGACGCACCTCTGGTGCACCGGTTGTGACGCCAGTCGCATCGCCGGGTAGCTATGTGCGGACGGGATAACCGCTGAAAGCATCTAAGCGGGAAGCCCCCCTCAAAACCAGTATTCCCTATCAGAGCCGTGGCAGACGACCACGTCGATAGGCCGGGTGTGTAAGCGCAGCAATGCGTTGAGCTAACCGGTACTAATCGCTCGATCGGCTTGATCTCAGTAAGGTGGCTTCGCCCTCACGGGCTACGCCCCTCACCGCGCGCAGCGGCAATCGCCCTGCAACAACACCCCTCTGCCCGCAGCAGCATTCACTCAGACACACGAGTGGGCTTCGTCGACCTGGTGGCCATAGCGAGGGCCCCAGCACCCGATCCCATCCCGAACTCGGCCGTGAAACCCCTCAGCGCCAATGGTACTGTGGCTCAAGCCACGGGAGAGTAGGTCGCCGCCAGGTCCACAAAGCCCACTCGTCCCAACCCCTTCGCATCCTCTCACAATGCCCTCTCACCACCCCCGCGGGGTGGAGCAGCCCGGTAGCTCGTCAGGCTCATAACCTGAAGGTCACAGGTTCAAATCCTGTCCCCGCAACCA
>NZ_JASATH010000308.1:0-5605 GCF_038440215.1 Inquilinus sp. OTU3971
ATCGGCGTCGGCGGCGACGCGCAGGGCGATGTCCTGACCGGGATCGAGATCCTCTCCGGCAGCCAGGGCAACGACATGCTCATCGGGAATGCCGGGGCCAACACGTTGCAGGGCTGGAACGGCGATGACGTCCTCGTCGGCGGGGCCGGCAAGGACATGCTCGCCGGCGGCGCCGGGGCGGACCAGTTCCGGTTCACCGCCCTCGGCGACAGCGTGATCGGGGCCAATGCCGACGTCGTCACCGACTTCAGCCACGCCCAGGCCGACCGCATCGACCTGTCGGGGATCGACGCCAGCAGCGGCCTTGCCGGCGACCAGGCCTTCAGCTTCATCGGCAACGCGCTCTTCACCGGCGCCGCGGGTCAGCTGCGCTTCGCCTTCTTCGCCCCCGGGGTCACCACGATCGCCGGCGACGTCGACGGCGACGGCACCGCGGACTTCCATATCAACTTGACCGGCACGATCGGCCTCGTCGCCGCCGACTTCGTCCTGTAGCCGGCTTCCCGGCAACAAGCGCAGAACGCAAAGCACCCGGCCCCAGTGGGCCGGGTGTTTCGATTCCTGAGATGTGTCGTTCACGATCATCGCCTGGTCGGCCGCAAAGGCAGGCCGGCATGCCACGCGAGCCGGATCGCCAGCGCCGACCTGCCGGTGCCGCTCACGCTGCCGGTCGGAAGGAGACTTGGCGAGCTGGCTTCAGGCGGATCGTCCACCGGCGGCCGCATCCGGCATGCGGTCGAAATGGCGATTGAACGCAAGCTTGGCCATCAATCCGCCGCCGCCCATCCGGGGGCGCGATACCCCAAAAGACGTAGCCTGCTTGCGAATTAGCGGTAGAATGTTGCGAAGGTTTGATAAAATTTTACCCATTTTGCTTGACGGGGCCCGCTCAACCGAGTTTTATCGTAACGAAATTTGCCGCCGCCTTTCTAATAAATACCGGAATCATATCCTAAAATACAAGAGAGCTGGCAATGCGGTCGGGTGACGAAATGCCGAAGCATTTGCTTCCATCGTGCTGCTCAATCACCTTCCTGCCAAGGGTGCCGGCGCTCTGTCAGGAGTATTCATGAAAATTCGTGAAGACAATGCAGACGGATTTGGCAATATATCTGAATTGCGGCCGAAGGAGTTCTGCGATACCGCGCCAATCAACTTCCCGGCAGAGGGCGCTTCTGCGAAAGCGACCATCGCGATCGTGGACTCTCGAACGCTTGTCCGAGAGGCTCTGACGGCCGCGCTTTCGGCGGCATATAGCGGGGTCGTCGGTGTGGAGTTTGCGGATTTGGACGATTGGTTGGTCGCCGGATCCGAAATGGATTTTTCTGCGGTGCTTCTGGGGATTGGCGACAGGCGGGCCGACGATCCGCGCCTGATAGACGATCTGCAGATGCTGGCCCGGGATCATTCAGCTCTTCCTGTGGTCGTTATGGGCGAGCACCTGGACTCGGACCACGTCCTCAAAATTCTGTCGCATGGCGCCCGCGGCTATGTTCCGACGAATGTGAGCCTGGAAGTCGCCGTCGGAGCCCTGTCTCTCGCCATCGCGGGGGGCCTGTTCGTGCCGGCAGCGGTCCTCATGGCGGCCGGCCAGCCGGATCGCGGCGAGCAGAGGAGCGCCAAGCCCCCGTTCGACCTCACCGAGCGCCAGGCCGCCGTCGCCGAAGGCGTCGCCCAGGGCAAGCCGAACAAGATCATCGCCTACGAGTTGAACCTGTCCGAAAGCACGGTAAAGGTCCATATCCGGATCATCATGAAGAAGATGCAGGCTCGCAACCGGACGGAGATCGCCTTCAAGTTGCACAGCATCAGGCAGCAATCGGCGCTTCGCCACGTGGCCGAATAGTCGATCGGTCAGGGCTCGCGGAGACTTTCGTCCAGCCCCCGCACCAGCGGGTAGAGAAAATAAGAGAGGACAGTGCGGCGGCCGATCTCGATCTCGGCCGTCAGCGTCATGCCGGGCAGTCGCCGGAACGTGTCGGGAATCGATCGCAGGGTGGTATCGACCAGCCGGATCCGGGCCCGGTACACCGGCGGGGCCGAGCCGTCGGGATTGCCCTTGCCGTCCCGCGCATTGGAGGCGAAGGAGTCCCGGCTGATCGTGCGGAGCGTGCCGGAGGCCGTGCCGTGCTTCTGGAAGGGAAAGGCATCGAACTTGATGCGGGCCGGCTCGTCGGTGCCGAGCTGGCCGATGTCCTTGCTGGCGATCGAGACCTCGGCCTCGAGGGGGACATTCAGCGGCACCAGCGTGAACAGCGGCTCGGCTTCCCGCACCACCGAGCCGATCGAGCGCTGGGCAATGTCGAGGACGACCGTGTCCGCGGGCGCGCTCAGCACGATCATGTCGCGGCGAAGCTCGGCCTTCTTCAACTCCTCGGCCGCGGCGGCATAGCCTTCGCGGGCGGGCCTGGTGCGGATGCGTCGTCCCGACAAGCGGTTCGTCGCCTTGGTGCGGAATGTGCTCGGTTCCCACGGTTCGGTCCGGTGACGGACCATGCGGCACCCTCGGAATTGCGTGTCCACTGTCCTGATGGATAGGCCCCGGACATGCATCCCGTCCCCGAAAGAGGGGGGTAAAGCGGGGCATGCTCCTTCTGATTGGCGATCCTCATTAGTTCTCCTGAATCGAATCCCATGCCGCACTGCGACTAGGTTTCGGGGTCTTTTGGGAGCCAGTGAGTCCCCTTTTTCTTTCCATTGTTTTCCCGTCGCCAGCGAGGCGGACCAGATGAATTCGGAGAGGGTGGGATGCCGGACCTGACGCCCCATTTGCTGAACGGATTTCTCCTGGCCGTCGTTCTCGTGGCCTGGATGCAGCGCATCGCACCGCGATTGGGCCTGGTGGACCGACCCTCGGAGCGCAAGCGGCATGAGGGCGTGGTGCCGCGGTGCGGCGGCCTGGCGATGTTCGCCGCCTACGGCATCGGGCTGCTGGTCCTCGACCGGGCCTTGACCGGCCTGTGGGCCTTCATCGGCGGCCTTGCGGTCATCGTCGCGGCCGGTGTGCTGGACGACCGGCTGGATCTCCGTCCCATCACCCGCCTCCTGACCCAGACCTTCGCGGCGATCGCGATCGTCGTGCTCGGCCAGCACCGGATCACCGATCTCGGCGAGGGGACACCCGGCCTCGTCGCGATGATGGGCGAGCCGCTGCTGTCGGCGATATGCCTGGTCACGAGCATCGTGTTCCTGATCGGGCTGACCAATGCCTTCAACATGATCGACGGGCTGGACGGCCTGGCCGGCGGAATAGCCGCGGGGGCGCTGTTCTGGCTGGCGCTGCTGGCGTCCTTCGTCGGGCGCGCCGATCTGGTGGCCCAGATCGGCCTGCTGCTGGCCGCCGTGCTCGGCTTCCTCGTGTTCAACACCCGGCATCGCTGGCGGCCGCAGGCTGCGGTGTTCATGGGCGATGCCGGCAGCACGATGCTGGGCGCCGCGATCGCCTACTTCATCATCGAGCTGTGCTCCGGTCCGCGGCCCTCGGTTCCGTTCCCGGTCCTGCTCTGGATCTGCATCATTCCCGTGGTCGATACCCTGAGCCTCATCGTCCGCCGGCTGTTCGCCGGACGCAGCCCGTTCTCGCCGGACCGGTGGCATCTCCACCATCTCCTGCTCGATCTCGGCATGCCTCATGCGCTGGCTGCGATCGTCATGGTCGGCCTGTCCACCATCCTGGGGGCGGTCGCCTATGTCGGGACGGTCCTCCTGGTGCCGAATGCGGTTCTGACGATCGGGCTTCTGGTCCCGGTGGCGGTGCATCTCGGCTTCGTCCGGGCGGTGCTGCGGCGGGATCGCGTGCCTGCGGCCCGGCGCCTGGCCCCGGAGCCTTGAGAATGCGGTTCGCCTATTTCGGCTTCCCGCATATCGGGGGCACCTATTCGGTCTTCCGCCATCTGCACGCCGGGCTGGCGCCGCACGGCATCGATCTTCGCTGGCTCGGCTATGGTCCCGCGGCACACCGCGCCGCGAACGGCGCCTACTTCCGATCCCAGCAGGATCTCGGCCTCGTGGCGGGGCGGCCCGACGACGACGACAGGGCCGGCACCGAGGCGATGATCGAGGCGATCGAGCGCGAGGGGTTCGACGGCGTCTTCGTCAATGTCGCCGCAGACCGGGTTCAGACCAACTGCATCCGCTACCTGCCGTCGCGGATCCTCCGGGTCATGATCGTGCACAACATCACGCCGGGAACCTACGCCGCGGCGCTGGCGATCCGGGACCATGTGCATGCCACGGTCGGCGTCTCCGACCGGATCCGGGCCGATCTCGTCTCCCGTCATGGGTTCGACGACGGGCGGACGATGGTCATCCCGAACGGGATCGAGGCCGCCGACGTCGCGCGGAGCCCTCGCGGCGGAGGCGAGGAGGCGCTGCGGCTGCTCTTTCTGGGGCGGATCGATGACCAGGCGAAGGGCGTGCTGTGGCTGCCGCGCATCCTGCAGGAGATACCCGACCCGGTGACCCTCACCGTCACCGGCGACGGGCCCGATTTCGCCCGCTTCAAGCGCAGCTGCGACGGGACGGCCGGCTTCGTCCGCTGCCTGGGCGCCGTGGCGCCGACCTCGGTCGGGGCGCTCCTGGCCGAGCACGACGTGCTGATCATGCCCTCGCGCTTCGAGGGGTTCCCGGTGACGCTGGTGGAGGCGATGGCCGCCGGCTGCGTGCCCGTGGCGTCGCTGCTCCGCGGCGTCACCGACATGGCGGTGCAGGACGGCCGGAACGGGCGCCTGTTCCCGGTCGGCGACGTCAAGGCGGCGGCCCAGGCCGTGATCGGGCTGGCGCGGGACCGGGCGGCTCTCGCGCGGATGTCCGGGCAGGCGAGCGCGACGGCACGGGAGCTGTTCGGCGTCGGGCTGATGGCGGATCGGTATCGGGCCCTGCTCGACCGTGTGGCGGAGGCCCGCCCTGCCATCGCAGCGCCGATCGATCTCGCGCGCTGGCGCTTCCCGCCGGGCCTGCGGGACGGCCTGAGGACCTATCTGCCGACGCCGGTCAAGAACGGCCTTCGGATGCTTCGCGAGCGCTACGCATGATCGATCCCATCCGACCGCAAGCGCCCGGCTCGAGCGGGGCGAGGCGATGCCGGCGATGACCCAGCCGACCACCATGGCCGTGAGCGGCCGACCGCAGGTCGCGACGAGGCCGAGCCCGCATTCGGCGGCGAACAAGCTGGCGCGGATGGTCTGGGGTGTCGTCTGGTTGCTGCTGTACCGGCCGAGCCCGAAACCGCTGCATGGCTGGCGGCGCTTTCTGCTGCGGCTCTTCGGCGCGCAGATCGGCCGCTCCGCCGTGGTACATCCCTCCGCCCGGATCTGGGCCCCCTGGAATCTCGAGATCGGCGAGTTCGGCTGTCTCAGCCCGGATGTCGACTGCTACTCGGTCGATCGCATCCGGATCGGCCGGCATGCCACCGTCAGCCAGTACAGCTTCCTCTGTGCGGCCAGCCACGACATCGATTCCGAGGACATGGCCCTCACCACGGCCCCGATCACGATCGAGGACCATGCCTGGGTGGCCGCCGATGCCTTCGTGGGGCCGGGCGTCGTCGTCGGCGAGGGGGCCCGCGGGGGGCCCCCCGGCGCGGGGGTAAATAACGGTACCCCCC
>NZ_JASATH010000309.1:0-5573 GCF_038440215.1 Inquilinus sp. OTU3971
AGACCCCTCCCCCCTGCCCCCTCCCGCAAGGGGAGGGGGGACTAAAAAGCGGCGGGCTTCAGCTTTTGAAAAGGTCTCGTTGCGGGAGAGGTGACGCGAAGCCGCCCGCTCCCTAAGCCTGAGCAGCGGGCTGAAGCCCCCAATCCCGCTGTTGACCTTTTCATCTACTCGCTCCAGAAGGTGTTAAGATATAACATTCTCGGGAGATCGGGATGCGGATCGCGCGTGTTCTCGCCGCGGCCGGGGTGGCGTTCGGGCTCCTGGCCGGCATCGCTTCGGCGCAGGAGCGGCCGCTCAAGGTGGTCGGCCCCTGGGAGATCGCCGGGATCGACCCGGCGCAGTCGGGCTACATCTTCAGCCGCATGCAGGTGGCCGAGACCCTGGTCACGGCCGATCCGACGGGCACCCTCGCCCCGGCCCTGGCCGAATCCTGGTCCGCCGGCGATGACGGGCTGACCTGGCGCTTCCGGATCCGCGGCGGAGCCGTCTTCCACGACGGCTCCCCCGTCACAGCCGAGGCGGCGGCGGCCAGCCTGCGGCGGGCCCGGGCCGGAGCCGGCATCCTGTCCCAGGTGCCGATCGCCGATATCACCACTGACGGCGGCGACGTCGTCATCCGGCTGGAGCGGCCCTTCGCCGCCCTGCCCGCCTTCCTGGTGAACTACGGCACGATCATCCTCGCCCCCGCCTCCTACGACGACTCCGGCCGGGTCGCCCGGATCATCGGCTCGGGCCCGTACCGGGTGAAGGCGTTGACGCCGCCCCTGAAGCTGGAGCTCGAAGAGGCTGGCGGCTGGTGGGGCGGCGAGCCCGGCATCCGTGAGGTGCAGTATCTCGCCGTCGGCCAGGGCGAGACCCGGGCGCTGATGGCGGAGAGCGGCGAGGCCGACCTGGCCTTCTCCATGCTGCCGGTCTCGGTGGCGCGGCTGAAGCGCGACCCCGATCTCGACGTGCGCAGCGCCACCATCCCGCGGACCCGCCTGCTGAAGCTGAATGCGGCCTCGCCCTTCTTCGACGACGCGCGGGAACGCCGGGCGCTGAGCCTCGCCATCGACCGCGCCGGCATCGCCAAGGCGATCCTGCGCAACCCCGACCTGGCCGCGACCCAGCTGTTCCCGCCCACCCTGTCCGGCTGGCACGTTCCCGACCTGCCGCCGCTGCGACGAGACCTGGAGGAGGCGCGTCGGCTGCTGGCCGAGGCCGGGTGGACGCCCGGCGGCGACGGCATCCTGGAGCGGGACGGCCGGCGCTTCAGCCCGACCCTGATCACCTATTCGAACTGGCCGGAGCTGCCGCCGATCGCCACCGCGCTGCAGGCCCAGCTCCGGGAGGCCGGCATCGACCTGAAGGTCTCGGTCGGCAACAGCTCGGAGATCGTCAGCCGGCACCAGGACGGCACGCTGGAGATCGGCCTGGTCTCGCGCCTCTACTCCATCGTCCCCGATCCGATCGGGGCGCTGGTGCAGGACTATGGGCCGAAGGGCGGCGACTGGGGCGCGATGGGCTGGTCCGACCCGGAGCTGCTGGGCATCGTCAACCAGCTGATGGCGGCCAGCGACCCGGACCGGCAGCAGTTGCTGCGCCGGCGGGCCGCCGAGATCCTGCAGGAGCAGCTGCCGGGCATCCCGGTCACCTGGTCCGAGCTCGCGATCGTCGCCAACAAGCGCATCACCGGCGTGGAGGTCGATCCGCTCGAGGTGAACTACCGTCTCGCCTCGATCCGCTGGGCAGACTAGATGAGACGGCTCCTCCTCGCCCGGCTGGGCCAGGCCGGCCTGGTGGCGCTGGTCGTCGGCGCCCTGTGCTTTGTGCTGATGCGCGTCCTGCCCGGCGACCCGGCGATGCGGATCGCGGCCGGCCGCTACGGCCCCGACGCGATGACCGCGGAGTCGGCGGACAAGGTGCGGGCCGAGCTCGGCCTCGACCGGCCCTGGCCGGCCCAGTTCGCCGACTGGATCGCCGACCTGGCCCGGCTCGACCTCGGCCGCTCCCTCGTCACCGGGGCCCCGATCGTCGAGGAGCTGGCGGTCCAGCTCGGCTATTCGCTCTGGCTCGCGGCCGCGGCGCTGGGGCTGTCGCTGCTGGTCGGGCCGGCGCTCGGCGTCGCCGCCGGCCTGCGGCCGCAGGGCTGGGCCGACCGGCTGGGGCTGGCCGGCTCGGTGGCCCTGCGCGCCCTGCCGCCCTTCGTGCTCGGCCTCGTGCTGATGCTGGTCTTCGCCAGCCGGCTCGGCTGGCTGCCGCCCGCCGGCTTCGGGACATGGCGGGAGATCGCGCTGCCGGCGCTGACCCTCGGCCTCGGCCTCGCCGCGGTGTCGAGCCGGGTGACGCGGGACGCGGTCGCCGGCGTCGTGACGTCGCCCTGGTTCGCCTTCGCCCGCCACAAGGGGCTGTCTGAGGCGGTGGCGGTGCGCCGCCACGGCCTGCGCAACGCGGCGATCCCCGTCGTCTCCTATCTCGGGCTGCAGGCGATCTACCTGGTCGAAGGCGTCGTCGTGGTCGAATCGATCTTCGCCTATCCGGGCATCGGCCACGCCCTGGTCCACGCCATCATCGAGCGCGACGTCCCGATGGTCCAGGGCACCGCCCTGGCCATGGGCCTGATCTTCGTCGCCATCACCGCCGGGGTCGACGCCGCCACCGCCTGGCTCGACCCGCGCCCGAGGACCGCGCGATGACTCCGGCCCTCGCCTCCCCTTCCCCGCGCCTCGCCACACCGCGCGCCCTGGGCGGCACGCTGCTGCTGGCGCTGGCGGCCTTCGCTGTGCTCGGCCCCTGGCTGATCGAGGCCGATCCCGCCGCGCAGGATCTGGGCGCCAGCCTGGCGCCGGCCGGCGGCGACTATCTGCTCGGCGCCGACCATTACGGGCGCAGCCTGCTGGCCCGGCTGGCCCATGGCGCGCGCCTGTCCTTCGGCATGGCCGTCCTGACCATGGCGACGGCGGCCGTGCCCGGCGTGCTGCTCGGCCTCGCCGCCGCCTGGCGCGGCGGCTGGGTGGAGCGGCTGGCCGACCTCGCCTCGACCATCGTCCTGGCGCTGCCCGGGCTGATGCTGGTCCTGCTGCTGCTGGCCTTCGCGCCCGGGAATTTCGGGCCGCTCTATCTCGGGCTGGCGCTGACGCTGTGGGTCGAGTTCTACCGCGTCACCCGCGCCGCCGCGGCGACGGTCCTGAAGCAGCCGCATGTCGAGGCCGCGTCCCTGCTCGGCTTCGGCCCGGGCTACATCCTGCGCCGCCACGTCCTGCCCGTGATCGCCCCGCTGATCGGCACGCTCGCGGCCTTCGCCATGGCGACCGCGATCATCGCCATCTCGACCCTGAGCGCGATCAGCGTCGGCCTGCAGCCGCCGACGCCGGAGCTCGGCAGCATGATCGTCGAACTGCTGCCCTACTACGCCGAGGCGCCGGTGCATGTGCTGCTGCCCGCCGCCCTGATCGTGCTGCTCGTCCTCGGCCTGCAGCTCGTCGCCCAGAGGAGTTCCCGATGACCGGTCTTTCCATCTCCGGGCTCGGCGTCGCCTCGGCAACCGGCCCCGTCGTCACCGACGTCTCCCTGTCGCTGCAGCCCGGCCGGCCGCTGACCCTGCTGGGCGAAAGCGGCTCCGGCAAGTCCCTGGTCGCCCAGGCGATCATGGGCACGCTGCCGCCGGAGCTGCGGGCCGCCGGCACGATCCGCCTCGACGGCGCCGACCTGCTCGCCCTGCCGCCGGCGGAGCGCCGCAAGCTCTGGGGCCGCGCCATCTCGCTCTTGCCGCAGGAGCCCTGGCTCGCCCTCGATCCGACCATGCGCGTCGGCGCCCAGGTGGCGGAGGTGCACCGCTTCGTGCATCGCCGCCCCCGGGCGGAGAGCGAGGCGCGTGGCCGCGAGCATCTGGCGGAGGTCGGGCTCGACGGTGCCGGCGCGCTCTACCCGTTCCAGATCTCGGGCGGCATGGGCCAGCGCGTGGCGATCGCCATCGCCCATGCCGGCGGCAGCCGGCTGCTGATCGCCGACGAGCCGACCAAGGGCCTCGACGCCCAGCTGCGCGACGGCGTCGTGGCGCGGCTGAAGCGGGAGGTGGAGGCCGGCCGCCTGCTGCTCACCATCACCCATGACGTCGCGGTCGCCGAGGCGCTCGGCGGCACCGTCGGCGTGATGCTGGACGGCCGGATCGTCGAATCAGGCGCGGCCGAGACCGTGCTGCGGGCGCCGGAGCACGCCTACAGCCGGGCGCTGCTCGCCGCCGATCCGCGGCGCTGGCCCGATCGCGCGCCCCGGCCTTCCGGCGGCCCGGTCCTGGCCGGCCGCGGCCTGGCCAAGGCCTTCGGCCCCCGCCGGCTGTTCACAGGCGTCGACATCGAGGTGCGGGCCGGCGAGATCGTCGCCGTCGCCGGCCCCAGCGGCTGCGGCAAGACCACGATCGGCAACATCCTGCTCGGGCTGGCCGCCCCCGATGCCGGCACGGTCGAGCGGCCGGGCGGCCAGCCGCGGCTCAGGTTTCAGAAGCTGTACCAGGACCCGCCGGCCGCCTTCGTGCCGCACCAGCCGATCCGCCGGGGCCTGCGCGACCTGGCCCGGCTGCACCGGCAGCCCTGGGACCGGGTGACCGGGCTGATGGCCCGGCTGCGCCTTGCGGACACCCTGCTCGACCGCCTGCCGGGCCAGGTCTCGGGCGGCGAGCTGCAGCGCTTCGCCCTGCTGCGGGCGCTGCTGCTCGATCCGGTGTTCCTGTTCGCGGACGAGGCGACCTCGCGCCTCGACCCGGTGAGCCAGCGGGAGGTGCTGGAATTCCTGCTCGAGATCGTGTCGGAGACCGGGCTGGGCGTGCTCCTGGTCACCCACGACCTCGCCCTCGCCGAGAAGCTCTCGACCCGGGTGCTCAGGCTGGCCGGACCGGACGAGGATGCCCCGGTGCGCGGCGCGGCGGAGCTGGCCTTGACGGCTTAGTCCAGCGCTTCGTCCATGGCGAAGCCGCCGCGGCCGTCGAGGGTGAAGCGGCCCTCCTGCATCGCCTTGACCCAGCGGGCCGAGCGCTCCAGCCCGCCGAAGGCGAACAGGTGCAGCTGGGCGATGCCGCAATCCGGGTCCTTGGCCCGGTAATCCGCCAGCTCGGTCAGCAGCTTGTCGGGCACCGACACCGAGGCCAGCTTGGCGATGTTCATCGCCTGCCGGGTCAGGAACCGCATCGACGGCCCGACGCCGCACATCGCGGCATAGTGGATCAGGCTCTTCAGCTTGGCCGGGCCGGCCAGGCCGAGATGGATCGGCAGCGCGTTGCCGGCGCGGCGCAGCTCGCGGTCCCAGGCGATGATCGCCTCGGCGTCGAAGCAGAACTGGGTGGCGATGTACAGATCGGTGCCGGTCGCCCTGGCGTAGGCATTCTTCTCGGCGACCGAGCGGGCGATCTCCTCGGCCGGGATGTCCTTGCTGCCCTCGGGATGGCCGGCGACGCCGATGGTCTTGACGCCATGCTGCTGCAGCAGGCCGGTCTCCAGCACCTGCATGGTGCGGTCGAACGGCCCGACGGGCGTCGACACGCCGCCGCCGATCACCAGAACCCGGTCGACCCCCGCCGCGCCGGGGCGGCGGGGGGGGGG
>NZ_JASATH010000310.1:0-5571 GCF_038440215.1 Inquilinus sp. OTU3971
GCCCGACGCACCGCCATCGACCTCGCCGCTGGACTGATGCAGGAGGTCGTCCCCCAGCCGGGCGCGGATCCGCGCGTTGCCTGCGACGCCGGGATCGCCGGAGCGCCCTATGCGCTCGGCCGATCCGAGATCGGTCTCTGGGTGCTGGCCGTGCCGGGAAGCCATGCGCCGGATATTCGCGACGAGGCCTCGGCCGTGCTGAGGGATCTCGCCGCGCTGCCGGCCGGGCTCAGCCGGGCGGAGCTTGCCCGGGCCGTTCGCCGGCGGGTCGAGCGGGAAGCGCTTCGGTCCGGTCATCGGCAGCAGTCACGCCGGCGATCCGAGGGCGTGTCCATCCTGGCCGCGATCGTCAGCCTGCCGCACGTGATGTGCTTCCGGACCGGCCCGTGCGGCCTCTATCGCCTCGGGCCGGACGGTCTTGCCGCTCTCGCCTTCGACGGGCGATCCTCCGCCGCGAAGAGCTCCCGCCAACCGGAGGTGGCGCGGATCCGCCTGGGCCTGGAAGACCGGCTCGTCCTGGCCTCTCGCGATCTGCCGGCCGGCGCGGCGCGGGCGGTCGATGCATCCCTTCTCCACGATCTGCCCGACACCGCGGCCCAGCGGCTGGCCGGGTGGGCCCCCGAACCGGGATCGGGCCAGCCGGCCGTGATCGTGCTGGCTGCGCGGACCGCCCAGGCTACCGGCGTGTCGCAGCCTGCGGCGGCGCATGATAAACCGCCCCGGGACGAGCGCACCCGCATCGCCGGACGGGCACCGCTTTCGCTCCTCCTGGGCGTGGGGGCCTTGGCCGTGGTCACGGCCCTGGTGGTCGCTCTGGCACTGTCGCACCGGCCCCGGCCGCCTCGGACCGAGCCGCCGGCTCCGGCTGCCGTAGCCGGCACGGACGCTGCAGCGCTCGGACTATCGTCGACCGATATCGCGGACACCGATCGACGCCTGGCCCAGACCGTGCGTCTGGCCGTCGCGGTCATGGCGATCGACCGCGCCCTGACCCGCCTCGGCTTGCCGCCGTCGGGCGGCCCCGCCTTGATTGCCGATCCGTTTTCGCCCACCGCGCTCGACACCCATGCACGCCTTCTGGCGGCTCGCCTACCGGGGCTGCCATTGGCGACGCCTCTGCGCGGCCCATACCAGAAGTCGAGCCCCTTCGGCCCGCGCGTCCATCCAATCACCGGCCTGACAATGATGCACACGGGCGTCGATCTCGTCGCCCCTGCGGGAACGCCGATCTTCGCCACGGCCGCCGGCCGTGTCCTGCGGTCGGGCCTGGCTGGCGGCTACGGGAACATGGTGGAGATCCAGCATGCCGACGGGCTTGTCACCCGCTACGCGCATATGCAGTCCCTCGCGGTCGGCGTAGGCGATCCGGTCGCGATCGGAACTGTCGTCGGTACCCTCGGCTCAACAGGCGAATCGACCGGCCCCCATCTGCACTACGAGATTCGGCGCCGGGATGTGCCGGTCGACCCGATGCCCTTCCTCGAGACCGGCCAGGCCCTGAAGGCCGTGCTGCTCGTCGCGTTCCGGAAATGAACCTCGAGCCCGCCGGCATGACCGAATTCGGACAATGTTCATCCATTCCCATGCCGGACACAGTATTCTTGCAGGAACCTGTCGGAAGTTGCCGCAGATCGGGTTCGGTCGGACCGGATGCGCAGCACACCGGCAACGGAGGGAAGGAGGAGAGCCGATGACTGCAATCGAGAGACAACGGATGACCCGAATGATCTTCGGCGTCGTAGCCATGTTCGGCCTTTTGATCGTTCCTTGCGCCCAATCGCAGGAGGAGATCCTGATCCTGCAGAGCGCGGCCGACCGGCAGCCCATCGCCTGCGCCGACCGCGACGTCGTCATTCGGGCCGACGACCAGCGCTACAGCCTCGCGGGCAAGTGCCGTTCGCTGATCCTCGAAGGTGACCGCAACATCGTCTCGATTGAGCTTGTCTCCGGCGCCATGCTGACTGTGTCCGGATCGCAAAATCTAATCTACTGGACCGGGAGGTTCGGGGCGCCTTCGATCGTCGATGCGGGCAGCGGCAATCGCATCACACCGCTCGGCGACGGAACGACCGGACGCTGATCCTGCCCGACCATTCGGAAGAAATTCTCCATGATAGGAAAAGACTTGGTTGGCATGGCGATGCCGAACTACCTCGCATGCCACAACATTAAGTATCCGATGATCACAATCGCCCAGAGAATAGCGATGCGTCGGGCAAGCGACTGTCCGTCGATAGGGCGCTGACTCATCGTCCGTTCAAAAGCTAGACCGCGAAAATCGTGTGAGACTGCCGCGCCGGCGTGAGCACGAAAGCCCCAAACCAGACATCAGGATCAAAGCGATGGTGCGCCGGAGAAACCACGAGATCCTCACTCTCGGTCAGGACTCCCCTTACCTAGGAATAGGACCATTGTCCACCCCGATCGTCGTGCAACGACATTCGGGGCGGGCAAATGAGCCGACGTCGTTCGCGATACTCCCCGCCTCCCCTTCCCCATGGGGCGGGGCCGGCGCAGGCGTGGGTTCGCGACTATCCGATCGAGGACGTGGTCGCAGGGGATTTTGAGACGGGCAACTCTTGAAATTCCGAGCGCTACTGCGGCTGTGCAGAAGTCACGAATTTGCCAATCCGCGCCTTTGGCACGGCCTTGTGACAGTAGGTCATCCCATTCAGCCGCAGGACCGAGCTCGGAGCGGCGGAAGCCGCCGGCGAATCCGGTCAGCAGCAGCGCCATGTCCCGGAGGGTCCGGCGCGCCTCCCCTGCCGCGCCGGCGAGGTCGATGCCGGCCAGATTGGGATGCGCGTCCGGGGTCAGCACCAGCGAGGCGGCGCGCAGGTTCGGCTCGAGCAGGGCCGCCTTGCGCACCGGCCGGGCGCCCTTGGTGGGCGCAGGCCCTTGAGAAAGGCCTCGAACTCGGCGTCGTCGAGCACGAGCGGCCGCTTCAGCCGCTTGCGGATCGCCACCATCGCGGCGCGGCGCAGCGGGATGGTCGACACGATCGCTTTTCCGAGAGGGCGGTCAGGTGCATGACCAGCAACTGCTTCGAAGCGAAGAATTGCGGCTCGGACGCCTTAGGCGTCCGAGCCGGTCAGGACTACAGCACGAAGTCTCCGGCCGTCAGGGTCAAGTCGCTGCCGATGAGCGCGATCGACAGGTCGGCCTTGCGGTCGCCGTCGATATCGGCGGCGACCACGGTCACGGACCCGCTGTCGTCGACGAGGCGCAACTCGCCGGCCTGGCCGGAGAAGGCGTCGCCGCCGATGAAGGTGAAGGCGGTGTCGCCGTTGCCGGCGTCGCCGTCGGCATCGATGCCGACGAGGTCGATCCGGTCGCCGTCGGCGGAGGAGAAATCGGCTATGACGTCGCGGGTGTCGAAGCCGGTGCCGGTGTCGCCGGCCGCGGCATAGACGAAGTTGTCGGCGCCGAACCGGCCGAATAGCCTGTCGGCCCCCGCGCCGCCTTCGATCCGGTCATCGCCGTCGCCGCCGACCAGCCGGTCGCCGCCGCCGCCGCCGATGAGGTTGTCCATCCCGGCGCCACCGCGCAGCAGGTCGGCGCCGTCGAAGCCATTGAGCTCATTGCTGCCGGCATCACCGATGAGCGTGTCGTCGAAGTCGCCGCCCCACACGATTTCAATGCCGGTGAACTGGTCTCCGGCGGCATCGCCGCCACTGGCCGTGCCGGTGGCGAGATTGATCGACACGGCGGCAGACGAGAGCTCATAAGAGATCGAGTCGACGCCGTCCCCGCCATCGAGCATGTCGGCTCCCGCGCCGCCATGCAGGTCGTCATCGCCGGCACCGCCTGTGATGTCGTCCGCGCCGTCCCCACCGATCAGCCAGTCCGCGCCGGCGCCGCCCTCGATGGTGTCGTTTCCGCCCGCGCCGATGAGCCGATTCGCGGCCGCGTCGCCGATCAGGGCGTCGTCGAAGCCGCTGCCCCACGCATCTTCAACGGCGGTCAGATGGTCCCCCGCAGCGTCGCCTCCGCTGCCCACGCCGGTGGCGAGGTTGATCGACACGGCGGCGGACGCGTCATCGTAATAGATCGTGTCGATGCCGTCCCCGCCATCGAGCGAGTCGACCCCCGCGCCGCCGTGCAGCGCGTCATCACCGACGTCGCCTATGAGGTCGTCCTCACCGTCCCCGCCGTCGAGGGTGTCGGCACCGTCCCCGCCAATGAGCAGGTCGGCTCCTCCGCGACCGCGCAGGAGGTCATCGCCGGCATCGCCGTAGAAGCCGTTATCGATGTCATCACCCATGAGCTGGTCGTCGTGAACGGAGCCGTTCACGCCCTCGACGCCCGTCAGGGTATCTCCGTCGGCATCGCCCCCGCTTGCGGTGCCGGCGAGGAAGTCGACCGCCACGCCGGAGGACGAGCCGCTGTACTGCGCCACATCGAAGCTGCCGTTCCCGCCGTCGAGGATGTCCGCGCCCGCGCCGCCTTCAACGAGGTCGTCCCCATCCCCGCCTTCGAGCCGGTTCACGGCCCCATCACCGATCAAGGCGTCGTCATGGGCGGAGCCCCAGAGATTCTCGATGCTGGAAAACGTATCCCCGACCGCGGCTTCTCCGGACGTGGCTCCGGTGGCCAGGTTGATCTCGACGCCGGAGGTCAGGTTCGGATCGTTATAGCTTGCGGTATCGATGCCGTTGCCGCCGATCAGACGGTCCGCACCCCCGACGCCGGACGCACCGCCGGTGCCGGCCAGGACGTCGTCGCCGTCCCCGCCATCGAGCGTGTCGTCACCGCCGAAGCCGTAGAACACGTTGTTGCCGGCATCGCCGACGAGCGTGTCATCGAAGTTGCTGCCGGCCGCACCCTCGATTTCGGTCCAGGTGTCGCCGACGGTATCGCCTCCGCTTGCGGCGCCGGTGGCGAGGTTGATCGAGACAGCGGCAGACGAGGCCTCGTAGCGGATCATGTCGATGCCATCCCCGCCATTGAGCACATCCGCTCCGCCATCGCCATATAGATAATCATTACCGCCCAGACCATTGATCGTGTCGGCATCGCTCGTGCCGTGGAGGGCATCAAATCCCGCGGTTCCGTTGATGACGGCCATGGTTCATTCCTCTTCTCGTGCTGAGGCGCCACGCCTGCGGCGCAGGACCACGACTGAATGAAAGTCACGCCCCCGGCGATTCGAGCCGCGGGAAGCTGCGCTGATTAGGGACCGATGCGCTGAGCCGCGACGGCTGGGCAGGAGCGACCCAACGCTCCCGCCCCGTGCGCAAACGGCGCCGGGCGCTTGGCAGTACGGGCCTGCATGCACTCGATGATCGACATATCAGTCACCCTCGCTTGTGCATATAGGGATACGTATATGCGTTAATTCCTGAAGAAGCGCCAGGACAAAGGACTGCTGTAACAGAAATAATGCCACCGGATTCGTCAACAATATCTCCATTTGGATTTAAGTTTTACGCAAAGGCATTGAAATCCGATTTGGCCTGAAGATGGGTAATTTATTCTTTGCCGTACCGGCGCTGGACGCCGATCTTCACGAAGAAGCGATTTTTTCGGGCTGGTCGGGGGGGGGGGGGGGGGGGGGGGGGGGGGGGGGGG
>NZ_JASATH010000311.1:0-5543 GCF_038440215.1 Inquilinus sp. OTU3971
GGGGGCGGCCCCCCCCCCCCCCCCCCCCCGCAGCCTTACTCCGTGCTCGGCCCGGCCTTGCTGCTCGATTCCGCCTTCAGGGCTGCCTCGAACGCCTTCTCCCACCGGGAGGCCAGCACCGCTGCCTCCTCGATCTCCTTGTCCGGGGTGCCCGGCGGAGGATTGGCGGGATCGAATGTCAGCCCTTCGGGCTTCAGGCTCAGGGCGAGATCCTTGGCCTTGTTGAATGCCGCTGTCGCCTTGGTGATCTTGTCGACGTCTTCGCGGGAAACCGATGCTCCGAGCTTCTTGAGCCCGGCCAGCGCCGTTTCCGGCGCGCCGCTGCCGCCCTCCTGATCTCCGCTCGTCGAGCCGACCTCACCCGAGCGCCGGCGGCCTTCATCCTCCTCGCGCTCTTCCTCATCCCTGGGACGATCCTCGTCGCGGTCGTCCCGGTCATCCCGGTCGCCGCCATCGTCCCGGTCGTCGTCATCCCGCTGGCTGCTGCCGGAATCGTCGCCGTCATTGCTCGTGGACGCCTCGAGGCTGGCGATGATCTTCTTCGCGATATCGTCGCCAAGCCTGCCGCCGACCGCCAGCATCGCGAGCATGGTGACGGCCGTCATCACCCCGAAATTGATCCGGCCGTCCGCGCCATGGATGTTTGCGTGTTCCGTGAGCTCCAGGCTCGGATGCCCGGGCGCGAAGGTGGCATTGGCGGGCAGGCCCAGCGTGCTGTTGTGGGCAACGATGTCGAAGAAGCCCTCCTGCGTGACGAACAGGCTGATCAGGTTCATGATCGAGGGGATGAGCCCGA
The DNA here is from genome assembly GCF_038440215.1 of Inquilinus sp. OTU3971. Taxonomy (NCBI): domain Bacteria; kingdom Pseudomonadati; phylum Pseudomonadota; class Alphaproteobacteria; order Rhodospirillales; family Rhodospirillaceae; genus Inquilinus; species Inquilinus sp. OTU3971. The sequence goes on from NZ_JASATH010000311.1 coordinate 797, forward strand.
TGATGGTTCCCCCGAAATACGAGCCGAATGTCCGCGCGACGTCGGATGTCGAGTAGGCTCCGTCCATCGTCATGAGGATCAGAAGCAGGACCGTGGCTATGTAATAGGGGATGTAGTCCGTCAGCAGAGCCACGACCCTGATGGCGGCCAGGGAGGAGATGGCGCCCAGAATCCCACCGATCAACGACAGCAGCACGCCGACGACGAGCTTCTTTTTCTCTTCGAGCGGCATCTCCCGCATGGTCTGGGGCAGGTTCAACGCAGCTTTCCCCCAATCCACCGGTGCCTGTGCCATGCGCCGGACCAGGCTGTGCTCATTCCGGTCGTCCGCCTGATCGTCCTGGGCGGCATCGGGGTCGGTCGTGATGCCGCCGACCACCGCTTCGAGCGTGCCGGCCAACTGCGCCAGATCGACCCGCATGGCCTTCATGGCCTGTCTCTGCGTGTCGGACATCCGTTCGCCCTTCTCGACCCAGTCGTCGCCGATCGTGTTCAGGATCCCGATGAGTTTGCTGCCGGCCTTGAAGTACTTCCGGATGTCCTCTTCGGTTTGCTCATTGGCGACGGCCATCGTGTCGCCTCGCGCGAACCGGGAACCCTGGTTTTTGGGCTTCAGTTTCCGCCAAAGGGCGGCCGCCTTGTCCGGGTGGTTCGCGGCGACGAAGAGCGCGAACTCGATCGCCCCCACGCCGGTCAGGAAGGCCTTGTGCTCGATGATCTCCTTGGCGGTGTGGCCCATGTCCACCGCCTTCTCGTCCCCCGGATTGTCGTTGGCATTGGCGATGATGTACTGCTGGGCGGAATAGAACAGGGCGGGCAACGCCCAGATCAACTGGCGCTCATTCACGTGCTGCCAGATCGCCCGGTTCGTGGTGCCGGCGGCGCCCATCATCCCCAGGGCGAGCAGCGCCGTCCGGAGATAGGCCCCGGACAGTCCGAGGATATAGAACCAAGCCGTCGGATTCGAATAATACGCGTAGGCGAAGGGGGCGGCCGTGATGGTGAGCGTCGCGGCGGTGAGGGCAACCTTGCCCCACCGGTCCTTGCCGGTCTCTCCGTACGCCACCGCACCGGTGCTCCGGATCAGCGCCTGGCTTTCGCGGGCTATCTTGTCCTTGATGAAATCGAGATCGGCCTGATTTCCGTAGGGTGGGCGTTCGAGATCGTTGGCCTTCTGCGCCAGCGCTTGGAAGGTGTCCCGGATGGCATCGAGCAGGCGCTGATGGTCCTCCGCTCCGATGTTCGCCGGCAATTCGATGCGGCGCATCAGATCCCTGAGCTCGGGCGAATGCGTCACATCGGTGTAGGCCGAGGTCCATCGCAGCGCACTGTTCAACTGGCCCAGCGTTCCCGGACTGCGCCGCTCGATCATGGTGGTGTACGCCGTCTGGGACTGGCTTTGCGCCGCGCCCAGCACGGCGGCGACAACGGCCGGCGAGTCGGCGAACGACGCGGCCAATGCGGCGTCGATGTCTGTTGCCTCGACCAGCCATCCGACCAGATTCGCAGGGATCGGCGGAACTCCGGTCTCGAGATCGCGGTCCTGTACGGAGGCCCGGCTGCCACGATCTTCCATGGGGATCGACAGCGGCCCTTCCTGGAGCGCTGAAATACCGACGTCACTCATCCTCGGGTCTCCTCGGCGGAAGCCAGTGCATTTGCCCGCAAGGATAAAGGCTGGGTCGGGCCGGGCCCCATGCGATGCTCTGATCCGGCCATAAGCCCGGCGCATGGTCGGCCTTTCGCCACGGCCGCCGGGAACGCTCGCCCGGTTTGACAGCGGCCCCGCCCTGCCATAACTTAACTGAAAAGTTAAATATGGGATCCGCCGGACCAAACCAACAATCGGTCCGGCGGGGCGAGGGAGACACGAGCATGGCACAGCGAATCCTGATCCTGGTCGGGACCAAGAAGGGCGCGTTCATCGCCGAGAGCGACCCGGCGCGGCGGTCGTGGCGGCTGCGGGGGCCGTTCTGCGAGACCTGGCCGATCAACCATGTCGTCGCCGACCCGGCCTCCGGCACGATCTACGGCGCCGGCGGCAATGAATGGTTCGGCCCGGCGGTCTGGAAATCGACCGATCTCGGCGAGACCTGGACCCATTCCAGCGACGGGCTGGCCTATGCCGAGGGGCAGGAGCCGATCAAGGCGGTGTGGAGCCTGTGCGTGCGCAACGGGCGCGTATATGCCGGCGTGCAGCCGGCCGGCCTGTTCCACAGCGACGATGGCGGCCAGTCCTGGAGCCATGTCGAGGGGCTGCAGCGGCATCCGACCCGGCCGGAATGGAGCCCTGGCGGCGCCGGGCTGATCCTGCATTCGCTGGTGCTGCATCCGGACGACCCGGGCAAGATCTGGGTCGGCATCTCCGCTGCCGGGGTGTTCCACACCGCCGATGGCGGCGAGACCTGGGAGACCCGCAACCGCGGCACCCGCGCCGATTTCATGCCCGAGGACCAGCGCTATCCGGAGTTCGGGCAATGCGTGCACTGCCTGGTGATGGCGCCGGGCAAGACGGAGCGGCTGTACCAGCAGAATCATTGCGGCATGTACCGCAGCGACGACGGCGGCCGGCGCTGGGACAGCATCGAGGCGGGGCTGCCCTCCAGCTTCGGCTTCCCGGCCGCGGCCCATCCGCGCGACGCGGACACGCTGTTCCTGCTGCCGCTCAACGGCGACATCAAGGGCCGCTTCGTGCCGGACGGCAGGGCCGCGGTCTGGCGCACCCGCGACGGCGGTGCCAGCTGGCAGGATCTGCGCCGCGGGCTGCCGCAGGAGAATGCCTATTTCGGCGTGCTGCGCCAGGCCATGGCGACCGACCGGCTGGACCCGGCCGGGGTGTATTTCGGCACCTCGGGCGGCGCCCTGTTCGCCAGCGCCGACGAGGGCGAGAGCTGGGATTGCATCGCCCAGCATCTGCCCTCGATCCTGTCGGTCGAGACCCTGGTGGTCGACTGCTGAGCGATGGCCGAGCCGCGAACAAAGGAGGCCGTGCTGGTGCGGCTGCCGACGGTGCTGACCATCCTGTTCCCGGGCGCGCCGCCGCGGGTCGAGCTGCGCGCCGGCACCGTGGCCGAGGCGATCGACGGGCTGAACCAGCGCTGGCCGGGGATGGGCGACCGCATCCGCGACTCCAGCCCGGCGATCCGCCGGCACATCAACATCTTCGTCGACGGCCGGAAGGCCAAGCTGGAGACGAAGCTGGAGCCGGGGGCGGAGATGTTCGTGCTGACCGCGATCAGCGGCGGCTGACCGCCGCCACGCCGTCATGGCCGCGCTGCGCCAAAGCGAGCAGCAGCAGGCACAGCGCCGAGGCGACGAGGCCGGCGCCGGCCGCCGCCGGCCAGCCGAGATGGCTCGCCGCGGCGGCCAGCAGCGGTGGGCCCAGCAGCGACCCGGAGGCGCCGCCCTGGGCCAGCAGGCCGTTCGCGGTCGCCATGTCGCCGCCGGGGCCGACCGCGTCCGGCAGGCGGGCGAAGACCACGGCCGGCACGGCGCCTGAGATCGCGTTCAGCAGCGTCGCCGCCACGGCCGGCCAGAGCCAGGATCCCTGCGACGGGGTGAACACGGCGAACAGCAGCAGCGCCGGTACGGCGACGCCGAACGCGGTGAAGCCGCCGAGCGGCCGGTCGCGCCGCATCCACCAGGCCGCGGCCAGGCCGCCCAGCACCGAGGCGAAGGCGGCCGCGCCGGTGATCAGCCCGGCGGTCGAGGCCGAGACGCCGCGCTGGCCGGTGAAATAGGCCGGCATCACCGCCAGGAGGCCGACCTCGAAGGTGGTGTAACAGGCGAAGCCGATCGCCATCAGCCAGGCACCGAGCGGCGCCCGGGTGGGACGGGCGCCATCAGCCCGGCGCGGCGCTGCCTCGGGCGGCGTCGGCAGGCGCCAGGACGGCAGCAGCAGCAGGGCGGTCAGCGCGGCGCTGCCCAGCAGCACCCAGCGCCAGGGCGCGACCTCGACGCCCAGGCCGGCCAGGATGCTGCCTGTGGCGAAGCCGACCGGGAAGAAGGTGCTCCACAACGCCAGCGCAGTCGACCGCTGCGCCGCGGATGCCGTGGCGATGGTCAGGGTCGGGGCGGCGACCGCCACGGCGAGATAGGCCACGGCCTCGACGATGCGCCACAGGAACAGCCCGGCGACGGCCGAGGTGGCGGCCATGCCGGCGGCGGCGATCGCCATCAGCAGCAGCCCGGCCAGCAGGGCGCGACGGGCGCCGACGCGGCTGATCACCACCCCGGCGAACAGTCCCAGCGTGGCGCCGCCGATCTCCAGCAGCGACACCAGCAGCGCGGCGACGGTGAGGTCGAGGCCGAGGTCGTGCTGCATCGGCGGCAACAGCGCCGACAGCTTGCCGAGCTGCGCCGCCGCGGCCACACCGGCGGCATAGATCACCAGGATCGCCAGCCAGGATCCGCGGGACGACATGATCACTCCGTATTCAGAACCGGGCGATCGTAGCGAAGGAGCGGGGGAGGGTGGCTGAATAAGATATTCAGGCGCCAGTGGCGTCTTGTCGGAACAGCAGTCCGTCCCTTCGTCGTCATTCCCGCGAAAGCGGGACTCTCTTTCCGATACTAGTGGTGGAAGTCTGACGCTTGGCACCCACGGGAAATGGCGGGAGACGACCCAAAGGCGACCTTCGCCAGGAATTCGCGCGCGACCGGATTGGCGGAATGCGGCTATTCCCAATGAAGGATGAGTCAGAACGACATGCTACAATTCGCTTCAATTCGTTGCGGTCGTGTCTGT
>NZ_JASATH010000312.1:0-5500 GCF_038440215.1 Inquilinus sp. OTU3971
GCGGGGTGCGGGGGCGCTGCCCGGCCTGGTGGTGGGGGGGCGGCGCCGCCGCTGGTGGTGTCGTCGTCATTCTTGGCTCCCTCTCGGCTGTTGTCGTTTCCGCCCGGGCCGATCCGGACGAGGGGGCTACAGGACCTTGCCGGGGTTGAGCAGCCCGCGCGGGTCCAGCGCGTCCTTCAGCCGGCGCATCAGCGCCAACTCCGCCTCGCTGCGCACATAGGGCAGGTACGGCTTCTTGGTCAGGCCGATGCCATGCTCGGCCGAGATCGTGCCGCCGAACTCGCGGACCATGGCGTAGACGGTCTCGACGATCTCCTGCTTCGGCTGCGGCTCGGCGCCGGGCACGCCGGCGACGATGTGCAGGTTGCCGTCGCCGATATGGCCGTAGAACAGCGCGAAGATGCCGGGCAGGCGCTGCTCCAGCGCCGTGCGGCAGGCCTGGACGTAATCGTCCATCGCCGCCACCGGCAGGCCGATGTCGAAGGATTCGTGCGGCCCCAGCACCTGCTTGAACTCGGCCGCGGCGTCGCGCACGCCCCAGAAGGCGCGGATGTCGGCCAAGGACTGCGCCACCGCCGCGTCGGCGATGACGCCGTCCTCGGCCTGACGCTCGAGCCAGGCCTGGAAGCGCGGGCCGTCCACCGCCTCGTCGGTGCCCTGCGCCTCGACCAGCACGTAGCCGGCGTGGCCGCCGGAGATCGGGCTGCGGATGCCCGGGACCCGCTGCGTGACCACGTCCCAATAGTCCGGCCACATCACCTCGAAGGCCGAGAGCAGCGGCCCCAGCCCGCGCCGGGCCGCGTTCAGAAGCGTCACCGTGTGCTCGTAGCTGGACAGGCCACAGAGGGCGGCCATGGTGCAGCCCGGCTTCGGGAACAGGCGCAGCACCGCCCGGGTGATCACGCCGAGCGTGCCCTCGCTGCCGATGAACAGGTGCTTCAGGTCATAGCCGGCATTGTTCTTCAGCATCTTGTTGAGGCTGGTGACCACCTCGCCGCCCGGCAGCACCACCTCGATCCCCAGCACCATCTCGCGCGCCATGCCGTAGCGGATCACCCGGTTGCCGCCGGCATTGGTCGAGAGATTGCCGCCGATGGCACAGGAGCCGCGGGCGCCGAGGTCGAGCGGGATGAAGAAGCCGGCCTCGTCCGCCGCCTGCTGCACCGCCTGCAGCGGCGTGCCGGCCCGCACCGTCATGGTGGCCGAGGCGGTGTCGATCTCCTCCACCCCGACCATGCGCTCCAGCGACAGGGCGACCGAGCCCGCCACCGGCCGGGCGCCGCCGCACAGCCCGGTCAGCCCGCCCTGGGGCACCACCGGAACGCCGTGCTCGGCGCAGATCCGCATCGCCGCCGCCACGCCCGCGGTGTCGGCGGGTCGGACCACCGCCAGCGGCCGCAAGGGGCCGAGCGTGCTCCAATCCGATTCGTTGCGGGCCGGGATATCGGGTCCGGCCAGGACCGCGGCGGCGCCGAGCGCGGCGGTCAGGGACGGGATGAGGGCGTCCGGGGTCGTCACCGCCTGAACCAAACTGTCCTCCCTCGCGCTCTGGCGTCCAGCCTCGCCCTGCCGGGATGAGATGCCTATTCCGGGCATCCAATCCGTAGCATCATGTCAGACATATCATCTGACATGTTAGTGGAGCAATGGTGAATGTCAGACAAATCATTCAAGGTGGAGCAGTAGCCTGAAATATTGATCGTCATGGCGAGCCGCGCGGCGCCTCGCCATGACGAAGAGCGATCGGAGAATCGAACTCAAAGGCCGCTGATAGGAGAGAGCCCGTCAGCCGATGGCGCGCATCGCCACCACCGCCGCCACGCCGACCAGGATGGTGGCGAGCAGCGGCAGGCGGGTGGCGGCGACCGCGGTGACCAGCGCCGCCGCGGTCTCCGGCCAGCCGGTGGCCAGCACCATCGGCGCGATCACCGCGGTCAGCACCGCCGGCGGCGCCGCGTCGAACGCCGCCTTCAGCCGGCCCTGCAGCCGCAGCCGCCCGACCAGGAACAGGCCGGAGATCCGGGTCAGGTAGGTCACCACCGCCATGCCCAGGATGGCGGCCAGGGTGGCCGGATCGACGCTCATGCCGGCACCTCCTCCGGCTCGGCGGCCAGCCAGGCGGCGGCGATGCCGGCCAGGGCCCCGGCCGCGACATGCCAGGGCGGGCCGGCCAGGTGATAGACCAGGGCGGCGGTGACCAGGCTGGCGGCGATGGTGAAGGTGCTGCGATGCCCTTTCCAGAAACCGACGACCAGGCCGATGAACAGGGCGGTGAAGGCGAAATCGGCACCGATCCGGGCCGGGTCGCCGATCGCCGCGCCGATCACGGCACCGAGCGTCCCCCAGACCAGCCAGTTCAGATAGAAGAACCCGCCCATGCCCAGGAAATAGGCCGGCGTCAGCGCGCGCCCCGTGGCCCGCCGTTCCGCCATCGCCCAGTTCTCGTCGGCCAGCACCGCGTAGCCGAGCAGGCGCTGGGCCCAGGTGAAGTGCCCGGTGCGGCGGGCCAGCGACAGGCTCATCAGGATGTGGCGGGAGTTGATCAGCAGGGTCGACACCACCAGCGTCGCCACCGGCACCGGCCAGGACCACAGGTCGATGGCCGCGAACTGCGCGCCGCCGGCGAAGACCAGCGCGCACATCAGCGCCATCTCGGCCGGCGACAGGCCCTTGGCGGCGCCGAGCGCGCCGCAGAGCAGGCCGATCGGGATCGCGGCGATGGCGGGCGTGAGGATGTCGCGGATGCCGTCCAGGGCATCGCGCCGGAGGTCTCGGGTCATGCGGAAGCCGATGCTGGGATCAGAGATGAAGGCCGGCCCGGTAGGCGCCGGGGGCAACGCCCAGCCGCGCCTTGAAGGCGTGGGTCAGATGGGCCTGGTCGCAGAAGCCGGTGGCGGCCGCGACCTCGGCCGGCGCCTCGCCCGCCCGCAGCCGGCGCCGGGCGGCCTGGACGCGCAGGTTCAGCAGATAGGCGTGCGGCGTCATCCGCAGCTCGCGCCGGAAGGCGCGGATCAGGTGGTGGCGCGACAGCCCGGCCTCGGCGGCGAAATCGTCGAGCGACAGCTCCTCGGCATAGCGGTCGCGCATCAACTCGGTCACCCGGGCGATCCGGCCCGAATCAGATGCCGGCTCGACCGGGCGGAACGCGGCGTGGCGGATCAGGCAACGGCCATAGGCGCGCAGCAGCAGCTCGTCCATCGCCAGGGCGTCGCCCCGGGCCTGGGCGGCGAAGGCCTCGGCGAACAGCGCCACGGTCTCGGGGTCGTGCACCGCCGGCTGGGGGAAGAACGGGGTCTCGGTCACCGACCGGCCGGCGATCTCCGCTGCCAGGCGCCGCATCTGCTCGACCGAGGGGTAGGTCATGCGGTAGCGGTAGCCGCCGCCATAGGGCTCGCCGTCATGCGCGTCCTCCGGGTTCACCAAAGCGAGGTCGCCGGGGCCGCCATAGCGCTGCTCGCCGCGGGCGAGAAAGGTCTCGCAGCCGGCGAAGATGCCGCCGATGGCATAGGTCTCGTGCATGTGCAGGGCATAGCGATGGGTACGGAACGTCGCCTCCAGGCATTCCAGCCCGTCGAAGCCCGACGCCGTGAAGAACCGCGACCGCTCGCCCTGCGCGAGCGGCTCGGCCGCCACCGCCTGTTCCTGCGTGATGCTGTCCATCGGCCCGATCATAGGGCCGGGCGCCGCCCCGTCTTGTAGAAAATCGGCATATCGGGGCGGGCATGCTTTGCATCGTCACGATCGATACAGCAATCGGGCATTGGCCGAGAGGTGCCCGCCGGAGCGATAGTCCGCGGGCAATGCAGGGAACGAACGCCATGAGCACGATCAAGGAAGCGCAGTCCTGGAGCGCCGAGGGCTATGCCCGCAACGCGCGCTTCGTCGCCGATCTGGGCCAGCCGGTGCTCGAGCTGCTGGCGCCGCAGCCGGGCGAGCGCATCCTCGATCTCGGCTGCGGCGACGGCGCCCTGACCGCGAAGCTGGCCGCGGCCGGCGCCGAAGTGGTCGGCGCCGACGCCTCGGCCGAGCTGGTGGCGGCGGCCCGCGCGCTGGGCCTGGACGCCCGCATCGCCGACGGCCAAGCCCTGGCCTTCGCGGCCGAGTTCGATGCCGTGTTCAGCAACGCCGCCCTGCACTGGATGCGGCAACCCGACGCCGTGATCGCCGGCGTCCGGCGGGCGCTGAAGCCGGGCGGCCGCTTCGTCGGCGAGTTCGGCGGCCATGGCAATGTCGCGGCGATCGTCACCGCCCTGGTCGCGGCGCTGAACGCCCGCGGCCTGGACGGCGCCGCCCGGATGCCCTGGTTCTTCCCGACCCCGGCCGAATATGCGGCGAAGCTGGAGGCGCAGGGCTTCCGCGTCGACAGCATCGGGCTGGTGCCGCGGCCGACGCCGCTGCCGACCGGCATGCGCGGCTGGCTCGACACCTTCGCCAACCCGCTGCTGGACGGCGTCGGCGGCGCGGCGCGGGCCGAGATCCTGGACGAGGTCGAGGCGCTGCTGGCGCCCAGCCTGCGCGACCAGTCGGGGAACTGGAGCGCCGACTATGTGCGGTTGCGCTTCGCCGCGACGCTGGCGTCATGACCGCGGCGGCACGGGCCGAAGGCGGCCGGCGCGGCGAGGCGGTCGGCTACCTGCTGGCGATCCTCGGCGTGCTCGCCTTCTCCACCCGGCCGGTGCTGATCCGGCTGGGCTATTCCGAGGGCGTCGACGCCGAGACCCTGCTGGCGCTGCGCATGGGCCTGTCGCTGCCCTTCTTCGTGGCGATGTGGGCCTGGGCCCGGCGCCGCGCCGCGGGGCCGCTGGCGCTGGGCGACCTGCTGCGCACCGTGGCGCTCGGGCTGCTCGGCTACTGGATCGCCAGCTATTGCGACTTCCTGGGGCTGCGCACGGTGCCGGCCGGGCTGGGCCGGATCATCCTGTTCCTGTACCCGACCTTCGTGCTGGTGCTGTCGGCCGTGGTGCTCGGCCGGCGGCCGCAGCGGCGGGAGATCCTGTGCCTGGCGGTCGCCTATGCCGGGCTGTTCCTGGTGCTGGACGCCGCCGCCGACAGCTTCGACGCGGCCCGGCTGGGCGGCGCCGGGCTGATCCTGCTCAGCGCCGTGGCCTATGCCGCGTACCTCGTCTGGGGCAGTGAGACGGTGCCGCGGATCGGCAGCACCCGCTTCACCTCCATCGCCATGATGTCGGCCTGCGTCGCCTGCATCGCCCAGTTCTTCGTGCTGCGCCCGGCCGACCACCTGCTTGTGTCCGGCAAGGTGCTGGGCATCGCCGCCTGGATCGCCGTGATCGGGACGGTGCTGCCGGTCTGGGCGACCAGCGAGGCGCTGAAGCGGATCGGCGCAGCGCGGGCGGCGCTGTTGGGCGCGCTCGGTCCCGTCTCGACCATCCTCCTGGCCTGGGCCGGGATGGACGAAGGGCTGACGGGGCTGCAGGTTGTAGGAGCGCTTCTGGTGCTGGGCGGCGTCGGGCTGCTGACGCTGCCGCGACGCTGACCGCAA
>NZ_JASATH010000313.1:0-5459 GCF_038440215.1 Inquilinus sp. OTU3971
TGTCAACGATGTATCCGGTCTATAGTGTCAACGATCTCTCCGGTTGCACAACGCGGAGCGACTCCGGGTGAGGGCCCTTTGTCAAGGCCGGGACCAGCCCTCACCCGGTCGTCCTGCGGACGCCCGACCTCTCCCGCCAGGCGGGAGAGGCAACGCAAAGAGCCACGTTCGCGCTCAGCCCCCCTCCTGATACTCCGCCAACCTTTGCAGCAACGCGCCGGCGGCGATCAGCTGGGCCCGTTCCTCCGCACTCAGGCAACCGGCGACGGCCTCGGCCAGCCAGGCCTCGCGCCGGCTGCGGTTGGCCAGCACCGCCTGGGTGCCGGGGTCGGTGATCACCACATGCAGCCGGCGCCGGTCGCCGGCATCGGCCTCGCGCCGCACCAGCCCGTCCTTCTCCAACCCGCCCAGCAGCGCCGCGACATTGGACGAGCGCAGCCCCTCGACCGCGGCGAGCTCGGTCGGGCTGGCCGTGCCCCCCAGGCGCAGCAGCGCGGCCAGCAGCATCAGCTTCGACAGCGGGATGTCGCCGCTGTCGGATTCGCGCCGCAGCCGCCGCAGCAACGCCATCAGCTGCAGCCGGAAGGCGCCGAGCTGCTCGCGCTCGGTCGGGGAGATCTGGTCCGGGTCGATCATTTTGCTATTCTGTTATAGCTAAAACGCCATAGCCATTCGAGACGGCCGGTTCCATGATCATGCCATGGACGGCAGGCACCGTGCGTTCCCGCCGCGAAAGCGAGGTTCCGTGTCCCTTCCCGACGGCCTGCCCCTGCCACGCCGCAGATGGGCCTTCGCCACCGTGGTGCTCGGCATCATGCTCGCCGTGCTCGACGGCTCCGTCGCCAATGTGGCGCTGCCGACGATCGCGGCCGAGTTCCAGGCCAGCCCGTCGATGTCGATCTGGATCGTCAACGCCTACCAGCTGGCGGTGGTGGTCTCGCTGCTGCCCCTCGCCGGGCTGGGCGAGATCTACGGCTACCGCCGGGTCTATCTCGGCGGCCTGGCCCTGTTCACCGTCGCCTCGGTGGCCTGCGCATTGTCGGACTCGCTGCTGGCGCTGACCCTGTCCCGCGTCGCCCAGGGCTTCGGCGCCGCCGGGATCATGAGCGTCAACACCGCGCTGATCCGCTACATCTTCCCGCGTGCCCGGCTGGGCCATGTTCTGGGCATCAACGCCATGATCGCGGCCAGCGCCTCGACCGTCGGGCCCAGCTTCGCCGGCGCCCTGCTGTCGATCTCCTCCTGGCCGTGGCTGTTCGCCATCAACCTGCCGCTCGGCGTCGCCGCCCTGATCATCGGCAGCCGCAACCTGCCGGAAAGCGACCTTGCCGACCGCCGCTTCGACCTGCTGAGCGCGCTGCTCTCCGCCGCCACCTTTGGCCTGCTGATCACCGGCATCGACAGCATCGCCCACGGGCTGGACTGGGGGCTGGTGGCGCTGCAGTTCGTCATCGGGTTCGGCGCCGCCATGTGGCTGGTGCGGCGGCAGCTGGGCCGGACGACGCCGCTGGTGCCGCTGGACCTGCTGCGCATCCCGGTGGTCGGGCTGTCGGTCGCCACCTCGATCAGCTCCTTCGCGGCGCAGATGGCGGCCTTCGTGACGCTGCCCTTCCTGCTGCAGACCGGTTCCGGCTTCTCCCCGGCCCAGGTCGGGCTCTTGATGATCCCCTGGCCGCTGGCGGTGGCGGTCACCGCGCCCATCGCCGGCCGCCTGTCCGACCGGCACCCGCCCGGCCTGCTGGGCGGCATCGGCCTCGCCCTCATGGCCATCGGCCTGGTGCTGATGGCGACCCTGCCGGCGGATCCCTCCCCCTTCGGCATCGTCTGGCGCATGGCGCTGTGCGGCGCCGGCTTCGGCCTGTTCCAGGCGCCCAACAACCGGGTGATGATCGGGTCGGCCCCGCGCGCCCGCAGCGGTGCCGCCAGCGGCATGCTGGGCACCGCCCGGCTGCTGGGCCAGGCCACCGGCGCCGCCCTGGTGGCCCTGCTGTTCGCCCATTTCCCCGACCATGGCGCTCAGGCGGCGCTGCTGACCGCGGCCGGGCTGGCGACCGCCGCCACGGTGGTCAGCTGCCTGCGCCTGGCCACCCCGGCCTACACCGCCGACGACCCGGCGCCGGAGCCGGGAGACGCGGCAGCGAGCCGGTAGTGGCACTCCGCGCGCGGGAGCGTTGCGTCGGCCGCCCTTGCGCCGCGGGCGGGAATGGCGTTCTTTCTGGGTGTTTCCGACGGGTGCCGCGGTTCTTTTCCGATCACTGCGACCATCCGGATCGACCGAAAGTGACCCGAGCAGCACGGATCCAGATCAATGCCAGCCTATCGTTCCCGCACCACCACCCACGGCCGCAACATGGCCGGAGCCCGCGGGCTCTGGCGGGCGACCGGCATGACGGATGCGGATTTCGGCAAGCCGATCATCGCCGTCGTCAACTCCTTCACCCAGTTCGTGCCCGGCCATGTCCACCTCAAGGATCTCGGCCAGCTGGTGGCGCGGGAGATCGAGGCCGCGGGCGGGGTCGCCAAGGAATTCAACACCATCGCCGTCGATGACGGCATCGCCATGGGCCATGACGGCATGCTGTACAGCCTGCCGTCGCGCGAGATCATCGCCGACAGCGTCGAGTACATGGTCAACGCGCATTGCGCCGACGCCATGGTCTGCATCTCGAACTGCGACAAGATCACGCCCGGCATGCTGATGGCCGCGATGCGGCTGAACATCCCGGTGGTGTTCGTGTCCGGCGGGCCGATGGAGGCCGGCAAGGTCAAGGTCGGCGGCGAGGCCAAGTCGCTGGACCTGATCGACGCCATGGTCGCCGCCGCCGACAGCCGGATCAGCGACGAGGACGTGAAGGTGATCGAACGGTCGGCCTGCCCGACCTGCGGCTCCTGCTCCGGCATGTTCACCGCCAATTCGATGAACTGCCTGACCGAGGCGCTGGGCCTGGCGCTGCCGGGCAACGGCTCGACCCTGGCCACCCATGCCGACCGCCGGCGCCTGTTCGTCGAGGCCGGGCACCTGATCGTCGACCTGGCGAAGCGCCACTACGAGCAGGATGACGAGTCCGTGCTGCCGCGCAGCATCGCCAGCTTCGCCGCCTTCGAGAACGCCATGACGCTCGACATCGCCATGGGCGGGTCGACCAACACCGTGCTGCACCTGCTGGCGGCGGCGCAGGAGGGCGGCGTCGATTTCACCATGGCCGACATCGACCGGCTGTCGCGCCGCGTGCCGGTGCTGTGCAAGGTCGCGCCGGCAGTGGCCAATGTGCATATGGAGGATGTCCACCGCGCCGGCGGCATCATGGCCATCCTGGGCGAGCTGGACCGCGCCGGCCTCTTGAACCGCGACACCCGCGTGGTCCATGCCGAAAGCCTGTCGGCCGCGCTGGATCAGTGGGACATCAAGCGCACCGACAGCGAGTCCGTGCACCGCTTCTACGCCGCGGCGCCGGGCGGCGTCCCGACCCAGGTCGCCTTCAGCCAGGATGCGCGCTACCCCAGCGTCGACACCGACCGCAAGCGCGGCACCATCCGCGACCTGGAGCACGCCTTCAGCCCCGATGGCGGCCTGGCGGTGCTGTACGGCAACATCGCCGAGGATGGCTGCGTGGTGAAGACCGCGGGCGTCGACGCCAGCATCCTGACCTTCTCCGGCCCGGCCCGAATCTTCGAGAGCCAGGACGCGGCGGTCGAGGGCATCCTGGGCGACCGGATCAAGCCCGGCGACGTGGTGCTGATCCGCTACGAGGGCCCGAAGGGCGGTCCCGGCATGCAGGAGATGCTGTACCCGACCAGCTATCTGAAGTCGAAGAGCCTGGGCAAGGTCTGCGCCCTGGTCACCGATGGCCGCTTCTCCGGCGGCTCCTCCGGCCTGTCGATCGGCCATGTCTCGCCCGAGGCGGCGGAGGGCGGCGCCATCGCCCTGGTCGAGGAGGGCGACACCATCGAGATCGACATCCCGGCCCGCAAGATCCACCTCGCCGTCTCCGACGAGGTGCTGGCCCACCGCCGGGCGGCGATGAACGCCCGCGCCGACGGCGGCTGGCAGCCCTCCGCGCCGCGCGCGCGAAAAGTCTCGATGGCGCTGCAGGCCTATGCGGCGCTGACCACCAGCGCCGCCCGCGGCGCCGTGCGCGACGTGAGCCAGCTGAAGCCGCGCAAGGCTTGAGGGTGCAGCGGGCGGGAGGTTTTCCCGCCCGCGGCCTTTACCTGACCGCTGATCCGTCCTACATCCCCGGTTCGCATCGCAGGCCGCCGCGCGGCCGGCGATCCCGTGGACGGACCGAATTCGAGAGGAGCGCACGGCATGCGCGCCGAGACCGAAGCCAAGGCCCAAGAGATCAAGCAGTCGCTCGCGCTGCTGAGGAGGTCTCTTTGACTGGGACAACGCACTCAGACGACTGGACGAGCTGAACGCCCTCGCCGAGGACCCGAAGCTCTGGGACAGCCCGGAGAAGGCGCAGACCCTGCTGCGCGAGCGCACCCATCTGGATGACGCCATCGGCGGCTACAAGGCGCTGGCCGGCGAGTTCGACGACACCGTCGGGCTGATCGAGCTGGCCGAGGCCGAGGGCGATGTCGAGGTTCTGGCCGACGCCGAGACCCAGCTGGGCCAGCTGGCCGAGCGGGTGGCGAAGAAGCAGCTGGAAAGCCTGCTGGCCGGCGAGGCCGACGGAAACGACGCCTATCTCGAGGTCAATGCCGGCGCCGGCGGCACCGAAGCCCAGGACTGGGGCCAGATGCTGCTGCGCATGTATGTGCGCTGGGCCGAGAAGCACGGCTTCAAGGTCGAGTGGCTGGAGGAGAGCCCGGGCGAAGAGGCCGGGATCAAATCGGCCACGGTGCTGATCAAGGGCCACAACGCCTATGGCTGGCTGAAGACCGAATCGGGCGTGCACCGCCTGGTCCGGATCAGCCCGTTCGACAGCGCGGCGCGGCGGCACACCAGCTTCTCCTCGGTCGCGGTGGCGCCGGTGATCGACGATTCGATCGAGATCACGATCGACGACAAGGACCTGAAGGTCGACACCTACCGGTCCTCGGGCGCGGGCGGCCAGCACGTCAACAAGACGGAATCGGCGATCCGCATCACCCACATCCCGACCGGCGTCATCGTCGCCTGCCAGAACGACCGGTCGCAGCACCGCAACCGGGCGATGGCGATGGACATGCTGCGCGCCCGCCTCTACGAGCGCGAGCTGAAGCTGCGCGAGGCCCAGGCCGACGCGCTGAACGCCGAGAAGACCGACATCGGCTGGGGCCACCAGATCCGCAGCTACGTGCTGCAGCCCTACCAGATGGTGAAGGACCTGCGCACCGGCGTGGAGACCAGCGCCTCCTCGGCTGTGCTGGACGGCGACATCGACCAGTTCCTGGAGGCGTCGCTGGCGGCGAAGCTGAAGGGCCAGGGCGAGGACCTGCAGACGGCGTGAGCCTCGGGGGGGGGCGCGGGGGGC
>NZ_JASATH010000314.1:0-5408 GCF_038440215.1 Inquilinus sp. OTU3971
GCGCGCGGGCGCCGGGCCCGCCCCCGCCGGCAGGACGCAGCCGATCAGCGCCTCGTCGACCTGCGCCGGCGCGACGCCGGCCCGGGCCAGGGCGGCGGCGATCGCGGCGGCACCAAGCTGCGGCGCGGCCAGCGGCACCAGCGCGCCGCGGAAGCGGCCGAGCGGCGTGCGGGCGGACCCGACGATCACGACGGGATCTTCGGCGGACATGGGAAGCCCCTTGGACAGTGAGATGATGCCCACAATATGATAAGCATCATCTAAGAAGGCAATGTCCAGGCGGAGAGGCCGGAGACCGGCATGCGCTACAGCAAGGACCACAAGCAGGAGACCCGGGAGCGGATCATCCGCACCGCCGCCAGGCGATTCCGCGAGGACGGGGTGGAGGCGGTGGGCGTCGCCGCGCTGATGGCCGATGCCGGGCTGACCCATGGCGGCTTCTACGCCCATTTCCCGTCGAAGGAGGCGCTGGTGGCCGCCGCCTGCGCCGAGGGCTTCGGCGAGAGCCAGACCCGCCTGCGCCGGATCGTCGAGGGCCGTCCGCCGGGCGAGAAGCTGGCGACGCTGGCCGAGGCCTATCTGTCACCGGCCCATCGCGACCATCCGGGCCAGGGCTGCGTCGCCGCCGCGATCGGGCCGGAGATCGCGCGCCACCCGACCGAGACCCGGGCCGAGTTCACCCGTGGGCTGCACGGCCTGCTGGAGCTGGCCGCGGCGGCGCTCGAAGCCGATGGCGGCGACCCCGCGGCGGCGACGGAGGCGGTGGCGGCCATGGTCGGCGCCCTGACCCTGGCCCGCGCCGCGGCCGACGAGGCCCTGTCGAACCGCTTCCTCGCAGGCGGAGTGGAGGCCGTTCGCCGTCTCGTGCCGCATCGGGCCGAACGACCGCCCAGGTGATACGATCACGGCGCCTTGTGATTGGATCCCAATTCCGTCACCGGGAGCCCCCATCATGTTCCGTGGTCTGGGAAGAACCCTGCTGAGCGCCGCCGTCGCCGCCGGCATCGGCCTCGCGGCGCTGACGGCGCAGGCGGCCGAGGTCTGGCAGACCCTGCCGGATCCGCCGCCGCTGCCCAAGCCGGCCGAGAGCGGCGCGGCGCCGGTCAACGACATCCAGATGTATTACGCCGTGTTCGGCACGGGCCGGCCGGTGATCCTGCTGCATGGCGGCCTGTCCAACTCCGACTACTGGGGCAGCCTGGTGCCGGCGCTGACCGCCCAGGGCTTCCAGGTGATCGTGGCCGACAGCCGCGGCCATGGCCGCAGCACCCGCTCGGCCCAGCCCTACAGCTACGACCTGATGGCGTCGGACGTGCTGGCGCTGCTGGACCATCTGAAGATCCCGAAGGCCGATCTGGTCGGCTGGAGCGACGGCGGCATCATCGGCCTCGACATCGCCATCCGTCATCCGGAGCGGCTGAATCGGCTCTACGCCTATGGCGCGAACTCCGACCTGACCGGGCTGAAGCCGGATTTCGACAAGAACCCGACCTTCGCCGCCTTCATCGAGCGCGCCGGCACCGAATATCAGAAGCTGTCCAAGACGCCGGACCAGTATGACAGCTTCCTGCAGCAGATCTCGCAGATGTGGGCGACCCAGCCCGACTTCACCGCCGACCAGTTGCGCGGCATCAAGGTGCGCACCGCGATCGCCGACGGCGAATATGACGAAGGCATCAAGCGCGAGCACACAGAGTACCTGGCGCGCACCATCCCAGGCGCCGAGCTGCACATCCTGCCGAATGTCAGCCATTTCGGCATGCTGCAGAACCCGAAGGAATTCGACGGCGACGTCATCACCTTCCTGACCGCGAAGTAGTCCGTTGACCGGGTGACCGGGCCCCGCCACCCTGCCCTCTCCACCAGCACGGGGCGGGCGCGGTGACGGATTTCCAGCGGATCCCGGTGATCGACATCGCCGCTGAGGGAGCGTCGGCCGAGATCGGCCGGGCCTGCGAGACTGTCGGCTTCTTCTACGTCACCGGCCATGGCGTGCCGGCGGCGGTGGTCGACCAAGTGTTCGCCGCCGCCCGCTGGTTCTTTGCCCGGCCCCTGCCCGAGCGGGAGGCGCTGGACGTCGCCGGGTCGCCCTGCTTCCGCGGCTATGTGCCGATGGGCATCACCGGTCCCGGCGTACCGCGCCGGCTGCTGGAGGCGTTCCAGGTGATGCTCGAGCTCGGCCCGGACGACCCCGATGTCCGGGCCGGCAGCGTCATGCACGGCCCGAACCGCTGGCCGCAGGACGCCCCTGCCTTCCGGACGGCGCTGGAGGCCTACTACGCCGCGATGACCGGACTGACCGACCGGCTGCTCGGCGCCTTCGCCCGGGCCCTCGACCTCGATCCCAACCATTTCCATTCGTATTTCCGCAAGCCGCTGACCCAGCTGCGCCTGCTGCACTATCCGCCGCAGCCGCCGAACGAGGCGGTGCAGGGGGTCGAGGCGCACACCGACACCGGCGCCTTCACCATCCTGCTGCAGGACGAGACCGGCGGGCTGGAGGTGCGCAACCGGGCCGGCGACTGGATCGCTGCGACGCCGGTGCCGGGCAGCTTCGTGCTCAATATCGGCGACATGATGCAGAGCTGGACCGACGGGCGCTTCGTCTCCACCCCGCACCGGGTCGCCAACCGCTCCGGCCGCGACCGCATCTCGGTGCCGTTCTTCGCCAATCCCGACCATGACGCCGTGGCCGTGCCGCTCAGCGGCGACCGCAGCCGGGCGCTGGCCTGCGGCCCGCATGTCGAGGCCGCCTACCGCGCCGCCTGGCCGCTGGCGGAGCGGGCCTGACATTGCCGCGTCTCGCGGCGGGCCTGACGTTGCCGCCGCGCGCCGTGGGCTGGTAGAAGGCGCCATGGCCCGTCCGATCTTCAGCTTCCCCGACGATGCCGCCTGGAACGAGGCGCGCCAGGCAGTCGAGTTCGGCATCGAGGTCGGCGACTATGCCGGCCGGGTGTTCCTGCCGGCGGTGGCGCTGCGCTCGCTGCTCGGGCACCGCCCGACGCCGGCCGAGGCGGTCGAGATCTATCACCACCACCGCGCCGGGATCGAGCGCGCGGCCGAGCTGCGGATCGAGGAGCGGCGGCTGGACCCCGACGCCAATGTGACGCTGGACGGGCGCGACCTGCGTCGCCGCTGACGGACGATCCCGGCCATCAGCGCTCGAGCGGCGGATCGAAGGCCGGCAGCTTGTAGCCATTGGCCCAGAGGACCATGTAGCCGCGCCGCGCCAGGCAGGTTTCGACCCGCAGGCTGTCGCTGGGCACCGTGTTGGCGGCGAGCGATTCGCCCCATCCCTTGAACCCGGCGGCGGCCCCGGACAAGGCGCCCCAGCCGGCCGCGTCGCGGGTGTTGCCGCCGAACAGCGCGGCGCCGCCGCCGGCGACGCTGGATCCGAGCGCCGTCGCCGCCACGGCACGCATCCCGCCACCGGGGCCCGATGGCTCCAGCGACGTCCCCGCGATCCTATCCTGACAGATCTTGAGATCCGCTTCGTACCGGGCACCGTCATAGATCGAGGCGGAAGGGTCGATGTCCGGCCGGATGTCATAGACGCTGCAGGCGACGAGAAGCGCCGAGATGAGAGGCATCGCGGCGATGCGTATCAGGGCGCGTAGACCGGCCGCCCCGGCCCGCCCGCGGGCGGGCTGGTTCTGAAGTTGCATGGCGTTGAACTCAGAAGTTGCATCCAACATATATCAAAAATGGTTTTCGACTCCGATATGCTATTTTTGATCGGCCTCTGCAGCAGCCATGCAACTTCTTCTGCCGGAGCCCTATCCGCGACAGAGTTGCGATTGCATCTTAGTTGCGATATCGACGAGCGATGGTTTGCCTCCGGACGCCTGCGCGGACATGATCGAGATCCTGCGGCCGGTCTTCACCGGCGATCTGGCCCATTGCGGCGAGGCGGTGGTGCTGCCGGATGACGAGCGCCCCGCCCTGCCCGGCGGCAGTCTGCTCGACCCGGCGGCGATCGACCGGGTGCTCGACGCCTATGCCGGCCAGTATCCCGGGGCGGACCGGCGCGCCGTCGCCTCCTTCTGGTCGCAATGGTACTTCGCCCGGCTGCTGCCGCCGGTGATGGCCGCCAGCCTGCTGCTGGGCCGCCGCTTCCCGATCTCCTTGTCGGAGGTCGCGGTGATCCGAGCGCCGGAGGGCCACCCGATCGCCTTCCGCATGGCGCATGACGGCGAAGCCGAGGACGAGCCGGATGCCTTCCGCCGCTTCGACCGGCTGGTCGGCGGCCATATCGAGCCTTTCATCGCCGCCTGGGCGATGCACACACGGGTGGCGCCGCGCCTCTACTGGAACAACGCCGCCGTCTATCTGGACTGGATCCTGGGTGAGATCGCCGCCCATCCGCTGGCCGATGACGGACTGGCGGCCGAGGCCGGACGGCTGCTGTCCAGCCGCGAGCGGCCGGACGGTACGCCGAACCCGCTGTTCGACCCGATCCAGACGATCGAGGAGGACGGCGAGGCCAAGCGCTGGCGCCGGCTGTGCTGCCTGCGCTACCGGCTGCCGGAGATCGCCGAGTGCGGCACCTGCCCGCATCTCCGGGCCCGGCTGCGCAAGACCCCGGCGCAGCAGGTCGCCTGAGACACGGGCAGGGTCCGGCGCCTCACTGCGCGGCGGGCGCCAGGTTGCGGACCGCATAGACCTCGGGGAACAGGCGGTCCTTGAAATGGGGCGCGGCCGGCGCCGTCTCCTCCAAGAGCTTGTCCACGGCCGCATAGTTCTTGTCATAGACCCAGGGCCGGCGCGGCAGCTCGCGGTCGTTCAGCCAGTAGCGGTTCCAATCCGCCGTGGTCTCGATCAGCTCGCGGGCATAGTCGGGGCCGTATTCGAGGGCCCCGTCGATGACGACGTCGACATAGGATTGCAGCAGCGGATAGTCTGCCGAGGGCGGCTGCAGCCCCTCGCCCGGCACGCCGTCCTTGCCGACCGAGACATAGACCCAGATCTTGCCATCGGCCGGGACCTGTTCCCAGGACACCCCTTCGAGCGCCTCGCGCGGCACCTCCATGCGCTTATAGCCGGCCTCGCGCGCATCGAAGGCGCCCATGTCGTTGCCTTCGACCGGGTACAGCACGCCGTTGATCGTCGTCGCCTGCTCGCCGGCGCCGGGCTTGCGCAGCCCGAGGGCGGTGAAGCCCGACTTGGCGCGGTCGACCCAGGCCCTGACATAGCCGAAGGAGGCGGAGACCCGCACCGGGAGCGCGTCGATCGGCTTGCTGGCGGTGGAGTTGCGGGACGCGGTGTTGATCAGCGATCCGTAGCCGAAGATGAAGTTCTGCGGCTGGCCGGGCAGCTTCTTGCCCCACCACTCGGCCGCGCCGGCGCCGGACGCCGGCGCCGCCAGCATGAGCAGGGCCAGCCCGGAGTTCATCAGGTGTGTGCGATGC
>NZ_JASATH010000315.1:0-5254 GCF_038440215.1 Inquilinus sp. OTU3971
CTTAATTCGCGGGGTTTTTGGGGGTGGGGGGGGTGGCTCCGGCCAGGCTCAACTCACGACGAGCTCAGCTCGCCGGACTGGCGCAGGGCGCGGTTGACCTGCTTGGCGAGCCAGGCGGCGACCTCGGCCGGGTCCTCTTTCTTCAGGAGCACGCGGCCGATCGCTTCCTCCATCGCCCGGGTGATCTGGCCCAGCGCCACCGGCGGGAAGACCACGCCGGTCGAGGCCAGCGAAGAGAAGCCCTCGCCCCAGACTCCAGGGCTGACCACGTCCTGGCGGATCGAGGTCGTCGGCCGCGCCGCCGCCTGGTAGTCACGGCCGGTCATGAAGGCGGCGAAGGCCCAGACCTCCTTCGGATGCTGCGTCGCCTTGTAGAGGAAGAAGGGGTTGATCTCGAAGAAGGTCGCCGGCTTCAGCTTGTAGGGCGGCGGCGCCACCTTCACATCGGCCATCGTCTCGGGGTTCTGCTGGGCGCGCGACTGCATCCAGGCGCCGTCGATCGCCATGGCGTATTTGCCGAGGGCGAAGTTGCTGTCCTCCTCCTCCCAGCCCCAACCGGCGGCCTCGGGCGGCAAGGCGCCCTCGTCCAGCAGGCGGCGGTAGAAGGCGAAGACCTCGGTGGCCCGCGCCAGCTCGGCCGGGTCGTCGGCCCAGCTGTTCTTGTAGCCGCCATCTGGCTGGCGCCGGGCGATGGCGACGTCGTTCTGGGCCAGGTACATGATCAGTTCCTGCGGCGCCCGCACCCCGGTGCCGGCGATGCCGAAGCCGTACTGGCCGGTCGCCGCCTTGACCTTGACGGCCGCCGCGATCAGCTCGTCCCAGGTCTTCGGCGGCTCAGTGATCCCGGTCTTCTTCAGCGTCTCCTCGTGGTAGAGCAGCGCCCGGATGCCGAGATAATGCGGCATCGCCATCAGCTTGCCGTCGATGGTCAGCGCCTCGATCACGTTCGGGTAGATCGCCTCGCGCCCGGGCCAGTCGGCGGCATAGGGGGTGAGGTCGAGCAGCGCGCCCATGCGGTACAGCTCGCCGAACCATTCCGGCAGGCCCCAGCTGATGTCGGGCGCGTCGCCGCCGGCCACCGCCGTCACCAGCTTGTCGTGCAGGGCGCTGAAGGCGATGTTCTGGGTCTCGATCCTGATGTCCGGATGCGCCTGTTCGAAGGCGGCGATCTGGACCTGCATCGCCTTGGCGTCGGGCTGGGCCGGGTCCCAGGCCACCCAGAAGCGCAGCGTCACCGGCTCGGCCATGGCGGGCAGCGCCAGCAGCAGCCCCGCCAGAACGAGCGCGATCTTCGTCAATTTCATGGTCGCCTCCCCTCGATGGTGGTTTCCGCCGGGCGTTGACCGTCCCGGCTATTCGGCGGCGTCGGCCTTTGTCCGGGCCCGCGCCTCGCGCAATTCGTCGACGCTGCGCACCGACAGGCGGGCGGCGCCGCCCCAGTCGCGCGTCGCCACGCCGCCGCGGGCCAGGCGCTGCTTCGCACCGGCAATGGCATCGGCGTATTGCGGCAGCCATTCGGCCTGGGCCACCAGCAGCTCGTCGACCATCTGCCAGACCTCGTCCGGGTTGCAGACGGCGCCGACCAGCGGGTCGTGCAGCACGGCCAGGCGCAGCAGGTCGAGGTCGCCGGTCACTGCCGCCTTCACCGCCATGCGCTGGACATTGACCGAGGCGCTGCAGGTGGCGGCGCAGCCCAGCGGCAGCTCCAGCCCCGCCGCCATGTTCAGGCCGAAGCGGTCGACGAAGCCCGGGGTCTCGACGATGCAGTCCTGCGGCAGGTTCGTGATCAGCCCCTGGTTGCGGCGGTTGAAATGGCCGCGATAGACCCGGCCGGTCTCCAGCGCCTCGATGATGTAGCTGCCGTGCTCGTCGGAGCGGCGGTGGTCGGAGAGCGGCGCCCCGGCCTCGGCCAGCCAGCGCGGGAAGTCGGTCTCGAACCAGTTCCGCTGCTCGGTGCAGTGGCGCAGATAGCCGCCGGTCTCGCCGTTGATCCAGTTCGACAGGTCGATCCAGCGGTTGATCTCGTCCGGCCGCTTCCGGTACCAGGGCAGGTATTCGCTGAGATGGCCGTTGCTCTCGGTCGAGTAGCAGCCGAAGCGGCGCAGCACGTCGATCCGGACCTTCTCCTCCCGGCTGTAGCGCGGATGGCGCTCGAAGGCCTCCAGCAGCTCCCCGGCCTCGATCTTACGGCCGCGGAAGCGGATGTCGATGTACCAGGTCTGGTGGTTGATGCCGGCGCAGATATAGTCGACCTCGCGCGGGTCCTCGGCGCCCAGCACCTCGGCGATCTGGTGCCAGCCATGCTGCACGCCATGACACAGGCCGATGGTGTTGGCGACGCCGCCATGCTCGATCGCGGCCCAGGTGTTCATCGCCATCGGGTTGGCGTAGTTCAGGAACCACGCTCCCTCCTCCGCCTCCGCCCGGATGTCGCGGCAGAAATCGAGGATCTGCGGGATGTTGCGCTGGCCGTACAGGATGCCGCCGGCACAGATGGTATCGCCGACGCATTGGTCGACACCGTATTTCAGCGGGATCTCGATGTCGCTGGCGAAGGCGCTTAAGCCCCCGACGCGGACACAGCTGATGACGTAGCGCGCCCCTGCCAGCGCCCGGCGCCGCTCCACGGAGGTGGTGACCCGCGCCGGCAGGCGATTGGCCTCGATGTCGCGGCGCAGGATCTGCGCCACCATGTCGAGGTTGTCGGCGTTGATGTCGTGCAGCGCGAATTCGGTGTCCTGCAGCTCCGGCACCTTCAGCATGTCGCGCACCAGCTTCCGGGTGAAGCCGACGCTGCCCGCGCCGATCACGGCAACCTTCATCGCATCCTCCTGGAGCCCAACGGCCCCTCGGCAAGCCATTTCGTGCTATGGTCTATGAGGCCGGGAAAAGCGGCGAAAGAGGAATTTCGTGCGATCATGGGGCATTCCATGCTGCCAACGCTGCGCGAGCGCGCCCCGGGCGGGGTCTCGGTGGTGTTCCCGAAGGACCGCTACCGGCTGCACGCCATGGTCACCAGCGCCGGCTACGACCGCTGCACCGACCCTGGCTATGACTGGCACGGGCTGAGGCGCGGCGACGCGCCCTTCGTGCTGCTGCAGCACACCATCGGCGGCCGCGGCCATCTGCGGGTCGAGCGCAAGCGCTGGGAGCTGCGGCCGGGCCAGACCATGCTGCTGCGCTTCCCGCAGGACAACCGCTACTGGCTGGGCCGCAATCCGGAATGGGAGTTCTTCTGGCTGTGCCTGAACGGCCGCGAGGTGCTGCGGGTGTGGCGCGAGGTCATTGCCGCGCATGGGCCGGTGGTGACGCTGCCGGAGGCCGCGGTCGAGCGGCTGGCGGGCTTCTGCCTGTCGGCGCTGCAGG
Organism: Inquilinus sp. OTU3971; assembly: GCF_038440215.1. NCBI lineage: Bacteria > Pseudomonadati > Pseudomonadota > Alphaproteobacteria > Rhodospirillales > Rhodospirillaceae > Inquilinus > Inquilinus sp. OTU3971. The sequence goes on from NZ_JASATH010000315.1 coordinate 3,367, forward strand.
GCGAGGCCGGCAGCCCGGCCCGCGCCTCGGCCCTCGCCTATGGCGCGGCGATGGGCCTGGCCGAGGAGCTGCTGCCCTGGGGCGAGGCGCCGGCGGATTCGCCCCGTCCGGCGGCGATCGAGCGGGCCGTGTCGCTGTGCGCCGGCCAGCCGGCCGAGCGGATCGACGTCGCCCGCATGGCCAGGGCCGCGGGCTACAGCCGCTATCATTTCAGCCGGGTGTTCGCCGCGCATGAGGGCACGACGCCGGCCCGCTACCTGCTGCGCCTCAGGATGGAGGAGGCGGCGCGGCTGCTGCATGTCGAGGAGGCGCCGGTCAAGGTGATCGCGCAGCGCTGCGGCTTCGACGACGCCAACTATTTCGCCAAGGTGTTCCGCCGCTTCTACGGCATCGGACCGCGCGACTTCCGGCGCAGCGGCATGTATGCCGGGACGGTGCGGGCCGGCCGGGGCGAAGAGGCCGGCCCGCCGCCCCCGGCCTAGCCGGCGTTGCCGCCGCCGGCGATGGCCGACGGCTTGCCGCCGACCGGGATGTCCAGCCCCTGCTTCAGGCTGTTCAAGTAGAACTCGCGGATGCGGCCGTTCTCCGGGTCGCTGACGAAGGCGCTGTTGCCGATGATGGCGACTGTGGGCTGCGGCGTTGCCGCGTCCCAGGCGCAGTCGAAGGCCGGGACGGCGTCGAACTCCGCCACCGCCTTCCATTCCGGCGCGATGTCGTAGACCCGCAGCTTGCCGTCCTGGGTGAGGTTGACGACCCGCTTGCCGTCGCCGGTCACCTCGTACTGGCAGACCGCCTGGCCGCCGAGGATCGGGAACACGTCCGCGGCGGTCAGCGTCCCGGCCGTCGGATCGATCCGCAACAGGGCCTCGAAGGGCCGGCCGTTCTCGCCGCCGTAATTGGCGACCAGATACCGGCCCGACGGGCCGGCCTTGATGGTGCTGGCGCGGCGGCCATCGGGATAGGCCAGCTTGCGCGCGCCCCAGGCCCCGTCCGGCCCTTGGCCTATCACCAGGACGCCGCCGTCGCTGGCGGCGTCGCCCTCGATCCGGGCGTTGCAGCCGAAGACATGGACATCCTGCAGCCCGGCATGGCCGTGGAACTCCTTGCAGGAGCGGTCCGGGTCCGCCGTGTCGTTGAAGGTGGCGACGGCCTTCCAGCCCTGCGCCTTGTCGAGAATCTGGAAGCCGTTCGGCCGCGACGACACCGTCTTGTCGTCACCCCGGGCATAGGCCTCCTTCGACACCGAGATCAGGAACCGGTCGCCGCCGAGCGGCACCGCGATGCCATGCTGGGGCGCGGGTGCCGGCCAGACGGTGGTGTCGACCTTGTCCCCGTCCAGGCTGTCGAGGCGGATTGCGACCACCTTCGGGTCGCTTTCGCCGAGCCAGGGACGTTGCCCGTCGTAGAAGACGGTCAGCCAGCCCTGCTCCGACACGACATGAGACGGCTTGTCGCCGGTGAGAGTCAGGTCGAGCAGTTTCACCTCGCCCTTCTCGATGTCGAAATGATCCTCGTGCGATTCGTAGAACAGGCCGCTGTCCAGGATTCGGATGGTGCCGGACTCGTCACCGCTGCGGATCACCACGAAGCGCCCGCCTTCGGTGCCGATCAGCGCCGGATCGGCCTTCGACGCCTCGAAGCGGTGGGTCACCTTCGCGGTGTCGAGGTCGAGCACGCTGACGACGGGTTTCTCGTGATCGGCGAAGACCAGCCGGCCGCGCACCACATGGTCATGGGCGGAGGCGTCGGTGGAAAGGGTGGCCAGCAGCGCTGCGGCGGCGATCCAACGAGGTCTGGTCATTTCGGAGGTTCCTGGAAATCGTTAATTTCTTTTAATGTTATAACATATCGAAAATAGACAGCAAGATGCGTGAGCCTCCATTCACCG
>NZ_JASATH010000316.1:0-5217 GCF_038440215.1 Inquilinus sp. OTU3971
GCGGCCCCCCCCCCCCCCCGGCAGGTCGGTCCTTAACCGGCGATTTCCTTGATCCGGGCGATCATCTCATCAACCGCCTGATCGGGCGAGACCCCGTCCTGGACCACGCGGTTCAGCGCCTTGGCCCAGACATTCTCCGCGTTCACCGTGGTGAAGTGGTAGTTGTAGACGAAGGGGAAGGGCACCGTGCCCTCGGTGAACTGCTTCGACACCACGGCGCGGTGCGGGTCGCTGCCGTCGGTCCAGAACGGCCGGGCGGCGCCAGACTTGGTCACCGGATACCAGCGGCCGACCGAGCCCTCGACGAAGGGCGTCAGGTTCTCGTCCTTCAGCATGAAGGCCATGAACTCCTTGGCCCGGGTCTTGTTCTTGGAGTCGGCGAAGATCACCGCGGTCTTGGTCGCCGCCAGGTTCGGCAGCGTCCCGCCGTCCGGCTTCTTCGGGAACAGGGTGGTGCGGATGTTCTCCTCGTAGTTCTTCTTCGCCTGGGCCCGCTGCTCCTCGGTCAGCGTCTGGTTGGTCGAATCGTCCAGATGCTTGCTGGGGATCGAGATCGTGGCGTTGTGGGTCAGGACGGTGGTTTTGTTGTGGAAGTTGACGTTGTTGTCCGTGTCGAGCCAGTTGACCGAGGAGGGCGGGGTGCAGCCGCGGGTGAAGATCGAGCTGTAGCCCTTGACCGCCTCGATCATCGCCGCCCGGTTCTCCGGCTGGTCGAGCACGATCTTGCCGCTCTCGTCGACGATCTTGACGTTGTAGGCGTTGGCCCAGGTCAGGAAGCTGAAGAAGGTGTCGGAGGCGGCGACGCTCATCGGATGGCCGATGGCGTAGATGCGCTTGCCCTTGGCGCGCAGGCCAGCCTGCACCTTGTCGCACCAGAAGTCCCAGTACGCGTTCCACTCGGTCGGGATGTCGGCCTCGCTGAAGCCGGCGTCCTGCAGCATGTCCTTCCAGTAGAAGATGTGCATGGTCTGGCGTTCGATCGGGAAGGCGTAATAGGCCTTCTGCCCGGTCTTGCCGTTCATCAGGAAGGTGGTGGCCAGCGCGTCGGGCTGGAACTGGTCCTTGATCGGGGTGAGGACGTCGCTGACATCCTCCAGCCGGCCCTCGAAGGCCCACTGCCCGGTGGTGCGGAAGTCGTAGGTGGTGCAGTAGCCGACATCGGGCGGCGTGCCGGCCTCGACCGCGGCGACCGACTTCACGATGCAGTCCTCGGTCGAATACAGCGACAGCTCGACCTTGACGCCGGTGGCCTTCTGGTACCGGTCGATCAGGTCCGTCAGGGCGGCGTCCTCGCCCTTGTAGAACCCCTTGGTGACCCAGACGGTGAGCGTGTCCTGCGCCTGGGCGGGCAGGGCGGCGGCGAGGCCGAGGGTAAGAGCACAACCCGCCATGAGGTGGCGGAGACCGATCTTGGGCATGGAACTTCTCCCAGAACAGAGGAATGGAAGCGGCGGCTTGTGCCGTCTTGGTGGTGGCTTCCGGACGGCCGGAAGCGGGGCTTTCAGGCGGGCCTCCTGGCGGTGGAGCCCCGTTCGACGATCTCGAAGCCGACATCGATCACCCGGGGCGGCGCGGGCGCGTCGTCCTTGGCCGCGAGGATGCGCAGCAGCAGTTCGCCGACCCGGCGGCCGATGTCTTCGGCGTCGATCCGGACGGTCGACAGCGCCGGCACGCATTGCCCGCCGATCTCGAAATCGCCGAAGCCCATGATCGAGACCTGCCCCGGCACGGCGATGCCGCGGCGGTGGCACTCCATCAGGGCGCCGACCGCGGCGAGGTCCGAGACCGCGAACACCGCGTCGATCGGCCCGGCAGCGTCGAGCAGATGAGCCATGGCGGCGGCCCCGCCGGCGAAGGATACCGGCACCTGGCCGCGATGGACGACGGCGTCGACCGGCAGCCCGGCCTCGCGCAGCACTTCGGTGAAGCCGATCAGCCGGGCCTCGCCGCGGAAGTCGTGCGAGGCGCCGCCGACCGCCGGGCCGATGCCGCCGATGCGGCGGTGCCCCAGCGCGATCAGGTGCCGCGCCGCGGCCCGGCCGGCCTCGATGTTGGAGAAGCCGACGGCCCGGTCGATCGGGGCGGCCGCGCCGCAATCCCAGATCTCGACCACCGGGATGCCGGCGCTGCGCAGCATGGTCCGCGCCGCCTCGGTATGGTGCATGCCGGCCAGCACGATCGCCTCCGGCCGGCGCTCCAGCATCGCCCGCACCAGCGCTTCCTCCTCACCCATCCGGTAGAGAGTATAGCCGATCAGCAGCTGATAGCCGGTCCGGCGCAGCGCCTCCGACAGCCCATGCGCGGTGTCGGCGAAGTTGGAGTTGGTCAGCGTCGGCACCAGCGTCGCGATGAAGCCGGTGCGGCGCGACGACAGGGCAGCGGCGACCTTGTCGTCGACATAGCCGAGCTGCTCGATCGCCCGGCGGATGCGGTCGCGCGTCTCCGGCGCCACCCGGCTGCTGCCGGCCTGCACCCGGGACACGGTCATCGGCGAGACCCCGGCGAGACGGGCGACGTCCCGCATGGTCGGCCGGAGGGAACGCTTGGGCATGGCTTGGCTCTCGATCGGCCGCGCGGCCACTCCACGCCGGGTCGCGTGCCGGTGGGGCCGCGCATCCCGGCGCGTCCGGGCGGCAGCAGGCCGGCTGATGGGGCGAGGCCACGCGGAAGCGCAACAGGCCACGGAACGCGTCATCGGCGGGGCCGGGTGCGTCGTGCGGTCGGGCGGATGCGATCGATGGCAAGCATGATGTCGGCCCTCCCCAAGGCCTGAAGTGAATTTGTACTTCTTATTAATGTGACCGGTAACATGGGCGGCCATGCCGACGCAAGAGCGAGGCTGCTGTCGCTCGCCGCCAAGGTTCGGCGATCACATGCCCATTCGTCCTTGGCCAAAGCCCGAAGTTGGTTTTAGAATGATTCAAAATTGTGGAACGCGAACGGAGGGAACATGTCTAGTGAAGGCAAATGCCCGGTCACGGGCGGTACCCGCGGACATACCAACCGCGACTGGTGGCCGGACCAGTTGAACCTCTCGGTGCTCCACCTGCACTCCGCCCTGTCCGACCCGATGGGCGAGACGTTCGATTACGCCAAGGAATTCAAGAGCCTCGACCTGAACGCCGTGATCCAGGACCTGCGTGCCCTGATGACGGATTCGCAGGATTGGTGGCCGGCCGATTTCGGTCATTACGGCGGGCTGTTCATCCGCATGGCCTGGCACAGCGCCGGCACCTACCGCATCGGCGACGGCCGCGGCGGCGGCGGACGGGGCCAGCAGCGCTTCGCGCCGCTGAACAGCTGGCCGGACAACGGCAATCTCGACAAGGCGCGCCGGCTGCTGTGGCCGATCAAGCAGAAATACGGCCGCAAGCTGTCCTGGGCCGACCTGATGATCCTGGCCGGCAACGTCGCGCTCGAGTCGATGGGCTTCAAGACCTTCGGCTTCGCCGGCGGCCGCCCGGACACCTGGGAGCCCGACCAGGACATCTTCTGGGGACCCGAAGGCAAGTGGCTCGGGGATGAGCGCTACAGCGGCGACCGCGAGCTGCAGGGCCATCTCGGCGCTGTGCAGATGGGCCTGATCTACGTCAATCCGGAGGGCCCGAACGGCAACCCCGACCCGGTCGCCGCAGCCCGCGACATCCGCGAGACCTTCGCCCGGATGGCGATGAACGACGAGGAGACGGTCGCCCTGATCGCCGGCGGCCACAGCTTCGGCAAGACCCATGGCGCCGGCGACGCGGCCAAGGTCGGCCCGGAGCCGGAAGGCGCCGACATCGTCGAGCAGGGCCTGGGCTGGATGAGCAGCCATGGCAGCGGCTTTGCCGGCGATGCGATCACCAGCGGCCTGGAGGTGACCTGGACCTCGACACCGACGAAGTGGAGCCACGAGTTCTTCAAGAACCTGTTCGAATATGAATGGGAGCTGACCAAGAGCCCGGCCGGGGCGCATCAGTGGACGACGAAGAACGGCGCCGGCGCCGGCACGATCCCGGATGCGCACGACCCGTCGAAGCGGCACGCGCCGGCGATGCTGACCACCGACCTGTCGCTGCGCTTCGACCCGGCCTATGAGAAGATCTCGCGGCGCTTCTACGAGCATCCGGAGCAGTTCGCCGACGCCTTCGCCCGCGCCTGGTTCAAGCTGACCCATCGCGACATGGGTCCGCGGGCCCGGTATCTCGGCCCGCTCGTGCCGAAGGAGATCCTGCCCTGGCAGGACCCGGTGCCCGAGGTCGACCATCCGCTGGTCGACGCGCAGGACATCGCGGCGCTGAAGGCGAAGGTCCTCGCCTCCGGCCTCACCGTCCCGCAGCTGGTCTCCACGGCCTGGGCGTCGGCCTTGACCTTCCGTGGCTCCGACAAGCGCGGCGGCGCCAATGGCGCGCGCATCCGCCTGGCGCCGCAGAAGGACTGGGCGGTCAACCAGCCGGCCCAGCTGGCGACGGTGCTGGCCAAGCTCGAGGCGATCCAGCAGGAGTTCGACGCCTCGGCGCCCGGCGGCAAGAAGATCTCGCTGGCCGACCTGATCGTCCTCGCCGGCGGTGCGGCGGTGGAGAAGGCGGCGAAGGATGCCGGGCAGGACGTGCAGGTGCCCTTCACCCCGGGCCGTACCGACGCGACGCAGGAGCACACCGATGTCGACTCCTTCGCGCCGCTCGAGCCGAAGGCCGACGGGTTCCGCAACTACCTCGGCAGCGGCGCGCATCCGCTGCCGCCCGAGGAGCTGCTGGTCGACCGGGCGCAGCTGCTGACGCTGACGGCGCCCGAGCTGACGGTGCTGGTCGGCGGCCTGCGCGTGCTGGGCGCCAATACCGGCAACTCGCCGCACGGCGTCTTCACCAAGCGGCCGGGGGTGCTGAGCAACGACTTCTTCGTCAACCTGCTCGACATGGGCACGCGGTGGCAGCCGTCGCCGGACGCCGAGGGCGTGTTCCTGGGCCGGGACCGGAAGACTGAAGAGGCCAAATGGACCGCCACCCGCGTCGACCTGATCTTCGGGTCGCACTCGCAACTGCGGGCGCTGGCCGAGGTCTATGGCAGCTCCGACGGGCAGGCGCAGCTGGTGAAGGACTTCGCCGCGGCCTGGACCAAGGTGATGAACCTCGACCGGTTCGACATCGCCTGATGTTGGCAGCGGTGCCCCCCCGGGGGGCCCGGGGGCCCCGCCCCCCCGGGGAAAATACCCCCGCAAGACCCCGAGGGGGGGGGGGT
>NZ_JASATH010000317.1:0-5203 GCF_038440215.1 Inquilinus sp. OTU3971
ACCGAACTCGCCGTCCATGCCGGTTTGCGACAGTCTGGGCCGGCTCGATCCGAGAGAACCCCCTCCCCCTACCCCCTCCCGCAAGGGGAGGGGGGACTCAAAGAGGCGATGCGTGAATCCGACAGCTCCTCGGGGAGAGGGAGGAGCCCGGCGCCCCAGGCGACGGGAGGGGAAGCGGTGCCCGCTCCGCTTGGCCGTCCCGGCGCCGCGGCGCTATCCTGCGGCCCGAGGCAGCCGGAGGACACCGCCATGCCCGAGACCCGCAAGGCCCGCGCCGTCGGGTTCAACCACGTCGCGCTCGAGGTCGGCGACATCGACGAGGCGCTGGCCTTCTACGGAAGGCTGTTCGACTTCACCCTGCGCGGCCGCTCCGACGGCATGGCCTTCATCGACCTGGGCGACCAGTTCCTGGCGCTGCAGCAGGGCCGCCGCCAGGGGCCGGACGATGGACGGCATTTCGGGCTGGTGGTCGACGACAAGGCGGCGGTGCGCACGGCGCTGGCCGAGGCCGGGGTGGCGGTCCTGCCCGGCCCGTTCCTCGATTTCCTGGACCCCTGGGGCAACCGGATCGAGATCGTCGGCTACGACAATATCCAGTTCACCAAGGCCCCGCATGTGTTGCGCGGCATGGGCCTGTCCCATCTCGGCAAGACCGAGCAGGCGATCAAGGAGCTGACGGAGAAGGGGATGGGGCCAGGGTGAGAAGGTTTTAGCGCGCGCGGGCCAGGAGCAGTTCCCTGTGTCGATCCAGGAAGGCGTCCTGGTGCTCGACTGTTCCGACGGATGCGATATCGTCCACCGAGTCGAAGATGGACACCAGATCCTCCTGGCACCCAGGTTCGCCGGCCGCTAGTGCATATGCCTTCAGGCCACCGGCATCGCGGCCCATTGGGGAGGGATGGACATTTGGGCGAGCCCCCTGGCACAGGACCCGGTAGCCCTCGGCCTCGACCACGCGCCGGAAACAACGGAGGCCTTCGTAGAAGTCGCTGGCCTCAAAAATCCGCTCGGACGAGCCGGCCGGCCAAACGACGATCAGACAACAGACTTGGGCCGCGGGGTGAGCCAAACGTGCCCGTAGGCGGATATCAACCGCGGTCTCGGGCTGAACGACGCGCAGTTCGACAATAACTTCGTCCATGGTCGGCCTCGGACGTGGAAATCGGACTGGAACGTGCACCGGGCATTCAGATTACCTCGTACGAGGTCCGATCGTTGACGTCCTCGACGACGATGCGACGGCCGTTGGCAAAGCGGAAGATGACCTTGCTGCCATAGGGCATCGGCTCCATCTCGTAGCCGTCGAGCCGAACGCCGGTCACGCCCGCTTCGGCGCCAAGATCCGAATGCGGGTAGCCCCAGCCTTCCTCCTCGACCGACCACGCCTCCGGCCGCTCCTGCTGTGTGCGCCAGAAGATGATGCCGTAGTCGAAGTAGAGGCGATGCCAGATGCCTGCGAACAGCAGGTAGATGGCGTGCGCGGGGACATCCAGTTCGCCCTTGTGCACGTAGCTTTGGCGGATCAGGCCATCACAGGTCAGCCCCGCCAAATCTGGCGGCTTGCCGTTGATTTCCAGTGGCGGGATTTCCTGCGGGGCCATCGACTCAGGCTGAGGGACATCCCGGGACCCGTCAACCGCCGTGCAGACCGATCTCTGCACGGGCGGCGAAGCTGAGGCAGCATTACTCCACCCCCATCCACCGTCTCTCCGCCGCCGACCGCCCGATCGCCTCGCTCACCCGCTCCAGCGCTGCGGCCGCGGCGAAATCCGGATAGGCCGCCGCGCCGCCGGCGATGGCGTCCAGCAGTTGCGCCACCTCGATCACCTTGAGGTCGTTGAAGCCCAGGCCGTGGCCGGCGGCGGGGCTGAAGGCGCCGTAATGCGGGTGGGCCGGGCCGGTCAGCACCGTGCGGAAGCCGTTGCGGTCGCCCGGCACGGCGCCCGGCTGGAACAGCTGCAGCTCGTTCATCCGCTCCTGGTCGAACAGGATCGCGCCCTCGGTGCCGAACACCTCGAAGGCCAGGTGGTTCTTGCGGCCCCAGGCCACCCGGCTGGTCGCCACCGTGCCGATGGTGCCGTCGGCGAAGCGCAGCAGGGCGTGGGTCTGGTCCTCGTTCTCCACCTTCGCCGTCTCGGCGGTGACCGCGGCGGCGCCGTCGCGGCGCTCGCGGCCCTCGCCGGCGGCGGGCAGGGGGCGCTCGGCGATCACCGTGCGCTGGTCGGCCGAGACCTCGGCCACAGGGCCGATCAGGGCCAGCGCGACGCTGAGGATGTGCGAGCCGATGTCGCCCAGGGCGCCGCTGCCCGCCTGGTCGCGCCGGCAGCGCCACGACATCGGCACGGCCGGGTCGGCCATGTAGTCCTCGTCGCTGACGCCGCGGAAATAGGTGACGCGGCCGATGGCGCCGTCGCGGATCAGCTGCGCCGCGAAGGCGACGGCCGGGCTGCGCAGGTAGTTGTAGCCGACAATGGTGTGGACGCCGGCCGCGGCGGCGGCCGCCGCCATCTCCGCCGCGTCGGCGGCGTTCAGCGCCAGCGGCTTCTCGCAATAGACGTGCTTGCCGGCCTCGAGCGCCGCCAGCGCCATCGGCTTGTGCAGCAGGTTGGGGGAGGTGACGGCGACGAGATCGACGTTGGGATCGGCGACCAGGTCGCGCCAGTCGCCGGTGGCGCGGGCGAAGCCGAAGCGGTCGGCGGCCCGCCGGGCGGCGCCGGCGTCGATGTCGGCCACCATCTCGAGCCGGGCGCCGAGTTCGGTGCGGAACACCGCGGGCGCGGCCCGGAAGGCCAGGGCATGGCATTCGCCCATGAAGCCGGTGCCGATCAGGCCGACGCCGATGGTGGTGGTCATGTCTCGTCTCTCGTGCCCGTTGTGGCTCTGGAAGGCGGGGCCGGCTCTCCCCCTCACCCTCCCGTCGCCTTCGGCGCCGGGTCCCTCCCTCTCCCCGAGGAGAGGGATTTTACCTCTCCCTCGGGGAGAGGTCGGGACCGCGCGGCGGTTCCGGGTGAGGGGGCGGCACCGGCCCCGATCGTCAGCGCAATCCCTACGCCGCCGCGTCGCTGCGTTCGAACTCGGCCAGCTCGGCGGTCAGGCTGGCCAGCTCCTGGCCGCCGGCCATCATCTCCAGCACCTGCTCGCGGCTGATCTCGCTTTTCGGGAAGGTGCCCAGGCAGCGGCCGCGGTTCAGCAAGGTGAAGGTGTCGGCCACCGGATAGGCGTGGTGCACATTGTGGGTGATGAAGATCACCCCCAGGCCGCGCGCCCGCGCCTGCACGATGTAGCGCAGCACCACCGAGGCCTGCTTGACGCCCAGCGCCGAGGTCGGCTCGTCCAGGATCAGCACCTTGGCGCCGAAATGCACGGCCCGGGCGATGGCGACGCATTGCCGCTCGCCGCCCGACAGGGTGCCGACCGCCTGGCCGGGGTCGCGCACGTCGATGCCGATCTCGCGCATGGCGTCGCGGGCGATGGCATTGGCCTTGTCCATGTCGATGCGCCGGGTCGGGCCCCAGCCGACCGTCGGCTCGCGGCCCATGAAGAAGTTCCGGGTGATGCTCATCAGCGGCACCATCGCCAGGTCCTGGTAGACCGTGGCGATGCCGTGGTCGAGCGCGTGGCGCGGCGAGCGGAACTGCACCGGCTGGCCCTCGACCAGCAGCTGGCCCTCGCTGGGCTGGTGCACGCCGGACAGGGTCTTGATCAGGGTCGACTTGCCGGCGCCGTTGTCGCCGAGCAGGGCCAGCACCTCGCCGGCGCGGACCGAGATGGTGATGTCCTTCAGCGCCACCACCGAGCCGAAATACTTGCAGACGCCGCGCAGCTCGACGAGGGGCACTCCCCCCGCGGGGGGAGTGGATTGAGCGTTCACGACCGGCCTCCCGTCACCTTGCGGCGGATGTAGTTGTTCACGATCACGGCCAGCAGCAGCATCACCCCGAGGAAGACCTTGAACCAGTCGGTGTTCACGCCGGAATAGAAGATGCCCATCTGCACCACGCCGAAGATCAGCGCGCCGAAGGCGGCGCCGATCACCGAGCCGTAGCCGCCGGTCAAGAGCGTGCCGCCGATCACCACGGCGATGATGGCCTCGAACTCCTTCAGCAGGCCGCGGTCGGCGGCGGCGGAGCCGAACTCCATCACCTGGCAGGCGGCGAAGACGGTGGCGCAGAAGGCGGTGCCCATGAACAGCAGCACCTTCACCCGGCCGACCGGCACGCCCATGTTGCGGGCCGCGACGTTGTCGCCGCCGACGGCGAAGATCCAGTTGCCGAAGCGGGTGCGCAGCAGGATCCAGGCGCCGACCGCGGTCAGCACCAGCCACCACACCACCAGCACCGGCAGGCCGGGGACGATCGGGCTGCCGTCCGGGAAGGTGTCGATCAGCCCGACGCCGCCGGCCCAGCGGTACAGGCCGTCCAGCACCGTGCCGCTGAACAGGGTCGCCAGCCAGTCGGTGGCCGCCGGATCCTTGACGCCGCCGACGATGGTGCGGTTGGTGAACAGGATCGACAGCGCGATGGTCATGCCGCGCAGGATGAACAGGAAGGCCAGGCTGACGATGAAGCTGGGCAGGCCGGTGCGCACCACCAGCCAGCCGTTCAGCGCGCCGATCGCCAGGGCGCCGGCGAAGGCGAAGACCAGCGACAGCCAGACCGGCCAGCCGAAGAACACGGTCGGGATCGCGATCATCATGCCGGCGAAGCCGATCATCGAGCCGATCGACAGGTCGAACTCGCCGGCGACCATCAGCAGGCCGGCGCCGACCGCGAGGATGCCGAGCTGCGCCGACACCACCAGCCAGTTCGAGATGCCGTCGGCGCTGAACATGCCGGAGGTGCCGGCGGTGATGCCGAAGAAGACGAAGACCAGCACGGTGCCGGCCATGGCGCCGAGCTCGGGGCGGGAGAGCAGGCGCGAGGCGAGCGAGACGGAGCGCATGCGCTCGTCCCCCGCCGGGCGGGGGGCGCCCTGCCGCGGGTTCCCGGGAACCCTGGTGTCAGTCTGGATGGTGGTCATGGCGTCTTCCGGGCTTGGGGGCGGGAAGAGGGGAGGCGGGCAGCGACGGCTGCCGGGTTCGCTCGATCGAGTCCCCCCTCCCCTCGCGGGGGAACGGGGAGGGGGCTGTTGATGAAGGGGACCGATCTTGCCGAGACCGCTTGACCGGCGCGAAGCCCCCCCCCCCCCCCCCCCCCCCCCCGGG
>NZ_JASATH010000318.1:0-5147 GCF_038440215.1 Inquilinus sp. OTU3971
CCCCCCCCCCCCCCCCCCCCCCCCCCGGGGGGGGGGGGGGGGGGGGGGGGGGGCGACTCTCGGCTCGAACCGGCCCAGGCTGTCGCAAACCAGCACGGACGGCGAATTCGGCGCCTTGCCCATTCGCGTGCGGCCCATTCGCGTGCGGACGCATGGAAGACCAGCCTGACCGTCAGGTCCGGGTTGGTGGAATTCAGGCCGCTCTCGACGGCGAAAACCCCCTCCCCCTACCCCCCTCCCGCGAGGGGAGGGGGGACTCATCGTGTGCATGCGGCCGATGTCGTGGCGGGAGAGGCGACACCCTCCGGCCGGGAGCCCGTGGCCCCGTGATCGAGCTGCCGGAGGATCTGGAGACCGAGCGGCTGAGGCTGCGGCGTCACCGCCCCTCCGATGCCGGGGAGATCACCCATCTGCTGGATGATTGGGAGGTGGTGCGCTGGCTGTCGGACGTGCCGTTCCCCTATGACTTCGCCGATGCCGAGGACTGGATCCGGACCGCGGAAAAGCGCTGGATCGCGGGCCGTGACTACCAGTTCGTGGTGACGCTGGCCGACAGCGGCGCCGTGATCGGCCATATGGGGCTGTCGATCGCGACCAACGGCCGGGTCGGCAGCTTCGGCTACTGGTTCGGCCGGCGCTACTGGGGCCAGGGCTATGCGACGGAGGCGGCGCAGGCGGTGATCGCCTTCGGCTTCCTCGACCTGCGGCTGGAGCGGATCCAGGCGGCCTACCACCCCGACAACGCCCCGTCGGGCCATGTCCTGGTCAAGGCCGGGCTGATGACCGACGGGATCAAGACCATCGAGTTCAAGGCGCTGGGGCAGGCGGTGCCCTGCCCGCTCTTCGCCCTCAGCCGCCAGGATTATCTGAAGATCTATGCCGCCTGAACCGCTTCCTTCGCTGCCGATGGTGCTGGTCGTCGCCGTCGCCCTGGTCGATGCCGATGGCCGCGTGCTGATCGCGCAGCGGCCCGAGGGCAAGTCGATGGCCGGGCTGTGGGAGTTCCCGGGCGGCAAGGTCGACCCGGGCGAGACGCCGGAGTCGGCGCTGATCCGCGAGCTGCGCGAGGAGCTGGCGATCGACACGGAGGAGAGCTGCCTGGCCCCCTTCACCTTTGCCAGCCACCGCTACGAGCGCTTCCACCTCTTGATGCCGCTCTATCTCTGCCGCCGCTGGCAGGGCACGCCTCGGCCACTGGAGGGCCAGGCGCTGGCCTGGGTGGCGCCGAACCGGCTGCGCGAGTATCCGATGCCGCCGGCGGACAAGCCGCTGGTGGCGATGTTGCGGGATGTGGTGTGACGGAAGCGGGCCCGGTGCCGGCGAGTCTCCGGCTGCCGGCTTGACGTGTCATGCGATTGAAGTACACTCCTGATCGCAGAGGAGGATCGACGTGGCGGCAAGTGCCCTGATCCAGACCCGCATCGACCCCGCTTTGCGGGACAAGGCGTCGCTGGTGCTCGCGCAAATGGGGCTGACCGTGTCCGATGCGGTGCGGATGCTGCTCACCCGGGTCGCGAATGAGGGCGCCCTGCCGGCCGGGCTGGCCGTCGACCCGGCGACTTATGACGCGTGGGTCCGCGCCAAGGTGCAGGAGGCGCTCGACGATCCGCGGCCGGACATCCCGCATGAGGAGGTCGAGGCCAGGTTCGCCGCGCGGCGGGCCCGGACCCGGCGCAAGCTGACCGCCGGCAAGTCTTGAAGCTGTTCTGGCGCCCGAGGAATACGAAGCCACTTTGCCGCCATTACGGCAGGGGCGCGCCCCTGCCGTAATGGCATCACCAACCTGACCTGTCTCTATTTGTCGTGTCTCACGTCAGGGGTGCAGTCCAGAGGCAGAAACTCACTAAAAGTGCACCGTCACCGTAATCAAACTCGTAATCCCATTGGGGCTAGTGAAGCCCAGCCTGCTCCGCCGAGGAGGATAGACATTCGCGCTGCCCCGACGATTCCGAGGCTGCGGGTGGCGGCAGATCTATCAAATGGCAAACCGCCCGGCGCAACCAATGGATCGGATTCTCTCCCGGCGGCCGTCCGATCGCTCGGCATGCTTCGTGGTAGGCCAGGAGCCAGACCACATGGTTCGGCTCTGTCGCATCTGCCTCCGATCGGGCCTTCTTCGCTCGCATTTCCCTCAGTTCGGTGTCGGTGGTCGGTGGTCCATCGGCGATCAGCTGTGCATGCAGCTCTGCCACCGCTTTGAACGCCTGCCGCTCCTCCCGCGCTCGGTTTCCGGGGGCAAAGGCAAGCTCAGCGGCCGCCGCAAGCGCGGCGACGATCGAGAGCGATGCGCCAAACCATCCCGGACCGCTGGAGCCGCCCATAATGTACGTTGCGGCGGCGCCGCTGCTGGCAAAGGCGGTCAATGCGAGATTGACGCGGCGAAACCCGGCGAAGAACCGCTCTTGGGCGAGATGGAAGCGCCGATCTACATCGGTGAGAAAGCAGGCCTGCTCCCACTCGGCCCGAAGCTGGCTCACCGCTTCGATGGAGGCGGCGGTGGTGGGGGAGGCGGAGGCATCGGCCGTAGCGGAGGCTGCCCCGTGCTCGGGCCCGGCCGCGGCGCCGGTCTGATCGGGGGCATCCCTTTGGTCCCGTCGCTCAGGCTCGTCGGCCATGCTGTTGTCTCTTCCATTCTGGCCTCCTCGTAGACTCTCGGTCGGCGCATCCGGCCTTAGAGCTGCTGCGCGTTGATCACCTTGAACACGTATTCCTCCGCAGCGCGCTTGACCGCCTTGTTCACCGCCTCGGTCAGGGCCTGCGCGCCGGTCGGGCAGTCGCCCTCCTTGCGGGCGGAGCCTTCGCCCGAAACCACCGTGCGCAGGATCTCGCGGTTGCCCTCGCCCAGCGCGGTGACCTTCAGCGTCAGCTCGGCCTGCGCGTTTGCCTTGCCCGTCCAGAAGCCCATCGAGAAGTCGAGCGACGCCTGGAACTCCTCCAAGCCGAAGACGATGTGGCGCTGCGCGCCCGGCGCCATGGCCGAGCGGGTGCCGCCAGGCACGATGCGGGCGAAGGCCGCCTCGTCGACGTTCCGCAGCGTGGAGACGATGGCGGGGCCAACCTTTATGGGATAGGCGTGGGCCGAGCACATGTAGCCGGTGTCGGCTTCGCGCGTCAGGTCAGCGAGCTCCGGCTCGACGTAGACGCTCACGGGATAAGCCAGACGTCGGCCCGACATCACCTCGCCGGCGGCGGCGCCCTGCGGCGCAACATTGGACTGGTATGTGCAGGCTCCGAGAGAGCTGACGCAAAGCGCCAGCGCGATAATCCGCATCTTGAAAATCCCCCATCCAAACAACTTCATCGCAAATTGCAGATATCTGAGCGCCGGTCGGCGGAAATAGTCAATTGGTCAGTGGCGATCCAGGTCGGAGCCGCTGGATGGCCACGCCCCTTCGGGGCTCGCCATGACGGGTTGGCGTCTGTGGCGACACCGCGCTCTCAAACCGACCTTGCCAGCCTCGGATCGTAGAGCCATCGCCGCAGCTTCGCGGCGCTGATCCCCGCGCTGCCGGGGTGCTGGGGATTGATCAGCACATTGAGCTCCTCCGGGACGATCACGGAGGGGACGATGAGGAGGGCGGACGAGCCCGCCTGGATCCAGGCCGAGCCGAATGCGATGCTCGCCCGTCCCGCCGGTTCGGCATCCCAGCCGACCGGCAGGCTGGCGGACGTCTCCACCTGCGCTGCAGTCCAGATCGCGTCGGGGATGTCCAACTGCACCAGATAGCGGTTGAGCGGCAGGCCGCCGGCGCCGAGATGGACCACGGTCTCCAGGCAGGCCAGCGCCCGGGTCTGGGAGGCATAGACGACCGGCACGCCGGGGCTGTTCCAGCGGCCGCCGGTCGCCTTGGCACCCGCGCCGGAGAGATCGTCCGCCTCATAGGACGGCGTGTCGGTCGCGATGCGCCAGACCGGCCGGCTCACGCGTAGGCGCCGCTCTGCAGTTGCGCCAGCAGGGTCGACACCAGGGCCTGCCCCTCCATGGTGTCCATCAGGTCGATCGGGCGGGCGCCGCCGAGGGCAGGCAAGGGATCGTTGAGCCAGCGGGCCATCCAGACGGTCGAGTCGAACCCCTTCGGATCGCCCGATTCCTGGACCATCGCCTCGAGCTGGCCGACCAGCCTGGCCATGCCGATGACACGCTCGCTGTCTTCGGGCGACAGCGTCTGGTCCTGCTTCGCCTTCTTGTTGACCGTGGCGGGGGAGAGGTTGAGCGCCTTCAGCCCGGCGCCCTGCCCGATCGCGAGGTCGGCCAGAATCCGCTTCGCCTCGACGGCGCGAATGCCGTGCCTGACCATGTCGATCCGCTCGAGCGGCGACGCGTGGAAGACCGCCAGATAGGAGAGGCCCCGGCGTTTCACCGGGATGGCGGGCTCGGTCGAATGGGTGGCCTGGGGCATGACTCGGCTCCTTGGAGCAATCAATATGCTCCTTGGAGCCGAGGAATCCAAGCCCGTGCCACCTGGATGGCCGCGCCCCTTCGGGCTCGCCATGACGGGTTGGGAGCTGGGTGTCGGCTTGTGTTCCCTTTTTGTTCTTGACGCGATGCTGCGTCACGTGGCATGATTCAGGCAGAGTCGAAGAGTTGCGCCCGCCCGGCCCCGCCGCGGCGGGCTTTTTCATGCGAGGACGGGATGGGTCAGAAGCAGCTGAAGACGGGCCACTGGCATTTCATCGCGTGTTTTCTCGGCCACGGCGTCGCCGCCCAGGCGGCGCTCGAGGCCGGCTACTCGAGGAAGAGTCCCCGGACCATTGGCTGCGGCCTGCTGCACAAGCCGGAGATCCTGGCCGGCTGTCTCATGCAGGCGATCGCGCTGCACGCCGAAGGGCAGGGGCCGGACGGGCGGGCGGTGCGTCAGCTGTGCGAGATCGTCCCGGACCGCCTCGGGAAGGGCCTGAACGAGCATGATTTCGACGGCCTGCCGTCGGTCGAGGAGGCATTCCGGCAGTTCTGCCTCGCCCTCGGGCTGGACGAACGCAGGCTGATGCCGCGGCCCATGCCGGTCCTGGCAGGGCCGGCGCCGGACGGGACGGAGCGGGCCGCATCGGCCCCGCCGGTGCGGCCGGTGCTGCCGCGCTGGAAACTGCCGCGCGCCTTCCTGCAGCTCAAGAAGCCGTCGCGCTACAAGGCGCTGCATGGCGGGCGG
>NZ_JASATH010000319.1:0-5073 GCF_038440215.1 Inquilinus sp. OTU3971
CGTGGCCAACTCGTTCGGTCTCGCGGTGCGAACCCCCTCCCCCTATCCCCCTCCCGCAAGGGGAGGGGGGACTAGAAAGGGACAGGGGAGAGGCTACGGCGACCATCACCGCCCCGCCGCCTGCGCGGCCGGGGCTGGTGCAGCCTCCAGCCATTGGGTGAAGGCCGCGGTCTCGGCGGGCGACAGGTGCAGCCCGTGCTTGGTGCGGCGCCACAGGATGTCCTCGGCGTCTTCGGCCCATTCCTGGGCGCGGAGCCACGCGACTTCACGCTCGTACAGCGACCCGCCGAAATGCCGGCCGAGATCGGCCGTCGACCGGGCGCCGTCCAGCAGCGCATCGGCCCTTGTGCCGTAGAGCCGGCCGTAGTGCAGGGCCAGGTCTTCCGGCAGCCAGGGATGGCGCCGGCGGAACTCCGCCAACCAGCGCTCGAAATCGGGCATGTCGCCGCCGGGCAGCGGCGCCGCCGCGGTCCAGGCCGGGCCCATCGCCGGGAAGAAGGGCCGCAGGCGGTCCAGCGCGTGCTCGGCCAGCTTGCGGAAGGTGGTGATCTTGCCGCCGAACACGGAGAGGATCGGCGCCCGGCCGCCCTCGTCGTCGACGTCGAAGACATAGTCGCGGGTCACGGCCGAGGGGTTGGCGGCGTCGTCGTCGAACAGCGGCCGCACCCCGGCAAAGGAATGCACCACGTCCTGCGGCCCGATCTGGCGCTGGAAGGCGCGGTTCAGCACGCCGCAGAGATACTCGATTTCCGCCGGGTCGACCGCCACCTGGTCGGGGTCGCCGGTCTGTGGGATGTCGGTGGTGCCGATCAGCAGATAGCCGTGCTCATAGGGGTTGATGAAGATCACCCGCTTGTCGGTGTTCTGCACCAGATAGGCTTGCAGCCCGTCATAGAACTTCGGCACCACGATGTGGCTGCCGCGCACCAGCCGGATCTTCTTGCCCGATTTGAGGCCGGCCGCGCCGGTCAGCACCCGGTCGACCCAGGGCCCGGCGGCATTGGCCACGGCGCGGGCGACGACCTGCCGCTCGGCCCCGCCGCCGGCCGGGCGCAGCACCGCATGCCACAGCCCGTCGCGCCGCCGCAGCGACACGCATTCGGTGCGGATCAGGATCTCCGCGCCGCGCTCGGCCGCGCCGATCGCGTTCAGCACCACCAGCCGGGCGTCGTCGACCCAGCAGTCGGAATATTCGAAGCCGCGGCGGAAGCGGTCCTGCAGCGGCTTGCCCTCGGGGTCGCGATGCAGGTCCAGGCCGCGGCTGGCCGGCAGCCTCTTGTGGCCGCCGAGATGGTCGTACAGGAGCAGCCCCAGCCGCAGCAGCCAGGCCGGGCGCAGGAAGCTGTCATGCGGCAGCACGAAGCGCATCGGCCAGATGATGTGCGGCGCCGCGGCCAGCAGCACCTCGCGCTCGATCAGCGCCTCGCGCACCAGCCGGAACTCGTAGTATTCGAGATAGCGCAGGCCGCCATGCACCAGCTTGCCGCTGCGGCTCGACGTGCCTTCGGCCAGGTCGCCCTTCTCGCACAGCAGCACCGACAGGCCGCGCCCGACCGCGTCGCGGGCGATGCCGGCGCCGTTGACGCCGCCGCCGACCACCAGCAGGTCGACGACGGCCCCGTTACGCTGTTCCGCTCCGTCCGCCATCTGTGCTCAGGCCGCCTGCTTCTTCGGGCGCGGGCCGTAATCCTTGAACTTCTCGATCACCCGGTCGATCTCGTCGTCCGGCAGGCATTTCGGGCCGCCCAGCATCAGCGTGTAGACGTATTGCTTGGCCAGGGTCTCGACCTCGACCGCCAGCCACATCGCCTTGCCCAGGGTCGCGCCGGTGGCGATCAGCCCGTGATTGGCCAGCAGGCAGGCGGTGCGGCCCTGCAGCGCCGCGATGGCATGCTCCGACAGCTCCGGCGTGCCGTAGGTGGCGTAGGGCGCGCAGGGGATCGAGTTGCCGCCGCCGCAGGCGATCATGTAGTGCAGCGCCGGGATCTCCTGGTGCCGGATCGCCAGGATGGTCGAATACATCGGGTGGCAGTGGACGATGGCGTTCACCTCCGGCTTGCGGCGGTGGATGTCGAGATGGAAGCGCCATTCGGAGGAGGGGCGGTGGTCGCCATGCTCCCAGCTGCCATCCATCCTCATGGCGACGATGTCGTCCGGCGTCATCTCGTCATAGGGCACGCCGGTCGGGGTCACCAGGATGCCGTCGCCCCAGCGGGCGCTGATGTTGCCGGAGGTGCCCTGGTTCAGCCCGTTGGCGTTCATCTGCCGGCAGGCTTCGACGATTCTGGTGCGGAGTTCGATCTCGGTGGTCATGGCGGTTCCTAAGGGTCAGCAGAGGCGGAGCAGGGGTTCACCGGCCAGATAGCGCCGGACGTCCTCGGCGATCAGCCCGGCGGCGTAGGTGACGGTCTTCACCGAGGCGCCGGCGATGTGCGGGGTCAGGGTGACGTTGGGCAGCTTCAAGAGCGGCCAGTCCTCCGGCGGCGGCTCGACCGCGAAGGTCTCCAGCATCGCGCCGCGCAGCTTGCCGCTGACCAGCGCGTCGTAGAGCGCGTCGTAATCGACCAGCGGGCCGCGTGCGGTGTTGACGAAGACCGCCCCGTCCTTCATCGCCGCAAACGCCTCGGCGCCGATCATGCCGGTGGTCTCGGCGGTCACGCGCGGATGCAGCGTCACCACGTCGCTCTCGGCCAGCAGCGTCTCCAGCGGCACCTGCTGCACGCCGTCAGCGCTGTCGGCGGGGTCGAGCTGGACATAGGGGTCGGTCACCAGGATGCGGCAGCCGAAGGCCTTCAGCAGGCGCACCACCTTGGTGCCGACATGGCCGTAGCCGATCACGCCGACCGTCATCTCCGACAGCTCGCGGCCGGTGATGTCGGCGCGATACAGGTCGCCGCGCCATTGGCCCTGCGATAGCGCGGTGTGGCCGCGGGTGATCAGCCGGGTCTCGGCCAGGATGGCGCCGATGGTGAACTCGGCCACCGCGCTGGCGTTGCGGCCGGGGGCGTTGACCACCTTCACGCCGCGCGCCTTGGCCGCCTTCATGTCGATGTTGACCGGCCCGCCGCGGCTGACCCCGATCAGCTTGAGGTCCGGCAGCCGCTCCAGCATGCCGGCCGAGATCGGCGCCAGATGGGTGACCAGGATCTCGGCGTCGCCGATGAACTCGACGATCTCGTCCGGGTCGCCCATGAACTCCTTCAGCCCGTCCAGCCCGGTGCCGGCATAGCCATGCACCATCGGCTCGTCCGGCCAGGGCTGCTCCAGTGTTCGGATGTCGAGCGCGGCCGGAATCTTCTCCAGCGCTTCCACGAACAGGCTGGGCAGCATGAAGCGGTCGCCGATCACGGCGATGCGTCGGGTCATCCTTCGGTCCTCAGGTCTTCCAGGGCGTGCCAGATGGGGCGCAGGCTGCGGTAGCTGGCGCGGTACTGCGGGAACAGGCGGTCATAGTGCGCGACCAGCGCCGGGTCGGGCGCCTCGGCCTCGGCCAAGAGCGGCGTCACCCAGCGGGCGCAGGCGGCGTCGATGTCGGGCAGGATGCCCAAGCCCAGCGCCGCCACCATGGCCGCGCCGGCGGCGCCGACCTCCTCGCGCTTTACCAGGCGGATCGGCGCATTGGCGGCGGCGGCGACGATGGCGCGCACGGTGGCGCTGCGCGCCGCGCCGCCGGCCATGCGGATCTCGGCCGGCGTGCCGCCCACCGCCTCGTAGCAGTCGCGGGTGGCGAAGCCGAGGCTCTCATAGATCGCGCGCATCAGGTCGCCGGCGCCGGCGGTGCCGGACAGGCCGATGACCGAGGCGCGGGCGGCGCTGTCGACGAAGGGTCCGCGCTCCCCCGCCTCGGCAATGAAGGGGTGGTACAACAGCCGCCCCGGCTTGGCTGCCGCGGCCTTGGCGTCGAGCAGGCGGATCAGGTCGGACCGCTTCGGCAGTGTCGCGCCGGCCGCCTCCGCCACCTCCTCGACCACGCCGCACAGCCAGTCGATGTTCAGCGTCGCCGCCATGTTTGAGACCATGGAGACATAGCTGCCCGGGACGATGAACGGCATGGTGTAGCCGACCTCCTCGCCTAGCGTCACCTGGTCGGCCCCGAACACCAGCCGCATATGCGCGCCGGTCGAGCCCAGCACGGTGAAGCCGGCGCGGCCCTCCGGGTCGTAGAGGCCGGAGCCGAGCGCGCCGCACAGCAGGTCGACCGGGGCCAGCACCACCGGAGTGCCGGCGGGCAGGCCGGTCGCGATCGCGGCCTGGGGTGTCAGCGCCGAATTCTGGCGGGCGCCGTCGACCATCGACGGCAGCAGCCGGGCCTCGTCCTGCAGCCCGAACAGCTCCAGCACCTCCGGCGCGTACTCCCGGCGGCGGTAGTCGCCGAAGGTGAAGGTGCCTTCCGAGACGTCGGTCGCCCGATCGCCGGTCATCCGGAAATACAGCCAGTCCTTGCAGTGGAAGGCGGTGGCGGCCCGGGCCAGCGCCTCCGGCCTATGCCGCTTCAGCCACAGCAGCTGGCCGGACTGGTTCGACATGTTCAGCATGGTGCCGGTGAAGCGCTGCACCGCCTTGGCTGTGCCGCTCCGGTGCAGCTCGGCCACGATCGGGCCCGACCGGCCGTCATGCCACAGCATGGCGCGGCCGACCGGCTCGCCGTCGCGGTCGATCAGCCAGGTGCCGTCGCCCTGGCCGGTCACGGCGAGGCCGGCCACGCGCAGGCTGCGCGCCTCCAGCTTGGCCGCCAGCTCGCGCAGCACCAGCGCCGCGTCATCCCAGGTGCGGCCGAACTCCTGCTCCATGCCGGCGCCGTCGACCGGGATCGTGGTGTTCGGCCGTGCCGCATGCTCGACCGGCGCGCCGTCCAGGTCGAAGGCCACCGCCTTGACCACCGAGGTGCCGGAATCGAGGCCGATCAAGACGTCCCGGCCGCTCATGCGAGGCCCCCGGATGTCGAGCTGCCATGCATTGCCTCGCCCGCAAGCGAGGCCTCTTTACTCTTGTCCCCCCTCCCCTTGCGGGAGGGGGGTAGGGGGAGGGGTGTGGGGGGGGGCGCCCGCGGCATGGGGGGGGGGGGGGGGGGGG
>NZ_JASATH010000320.1:0-5059 GCF_038440215.1 Inquilinus sp. OTU3971
TCCGGGGGCGCCGGCCCCCCCACCCCTCCCCCTGCCCCCTCCCGCAAGGGGAGGGGGACTAAAAAAGAGGGGTGGGTCACAGCCATTCTGAAAAAGCCTCGCTTACGGGAGAGACAACGCGGAGACGCTCGACATCCCCTCAGCCCCGGTTGCGGGCCACCATCGCGACGATGGTCTCGGCCAATTCCGCCTGCGCCTCGGCGGCGGTGAGGTCGCCATTCGCCGCGGCGGCGGACAGGGCCTCGGCGGCGCCGAGCATCGCCCAGAGGCCGGCGGGGGCGATGGCGCCGCCCTTCGCGAAGGGGGCGAGGGCGGCGCGGCAGGTCTCGCGGAACGCCGCGTCGCAGTCGCGCTTGACCCGCTCCAGCTCCGGCGAGCTGGTCAGCGCCGCGACCACGCCCGGGATCTCGCGGCCCTGGGCCAGCACGCAATCGAGATAGGCGGAGGCGATCACAGCGGCCCGGCCGGCCAGGGTCGGCTCGCCGGTCCGCAGCGCGGCCTGCAGCAGCGCCGTCTGGCGGTCGTCGAACTCCCGGTACAGCGCCGTCAGCAGCCCGGTGCGCGTGCCGAAATGGTCGTAGACCACCGGCTTGGTGATGCCGGCCTGCTCGGCCAGCCGGCCGAGCGTCAGGGCGTCCGTCCCCTCCTCCCGCACCAGCCGCCAGGCGACGTCCATCAGCTGGCGATGCCGCTCGTCCCGCGACAGGCGGCGGCGCGGCCCGGAGTCTCTCATCTGGGTGCTTGACATGCTTATGTACCAAAAGTAAATTACTAAAAGTATATAAGACCTTCCCCCCTCCCCGCAATCACCAGGAGTTGCCGGCATGCACGCGCTCGTCGTCGTCGCGCATCCCGACCCCAATTCGCTGACCCACGCCGTCACCGCCCGTCTCGCCGAGGGCGTCTCCGGGTCCGGTCATTCCTCCGAGATCGCCGATCTCATGGCGGAAGGCTTCGACCCGCGCTTCAGCGCAAACGACCACGCCGTCCATCTCAAGCAGGCGGCGCCCTCCGCCGATGTGCTGGCCGAGCAGGCGCGGATCGACCGCGCCGACGCGCTGGTGCTGGTCTATCCGGTCTATTGGTGGTCGATGCCGGGGCTGCTCAAGGGCTGGATCGACCGGGTCTTCGCCAATGGCTGGGCCTATGACGAAATCCCCGGCGGCAAGCTGGAGAAGAAGCTGGGCCGCCTGCCGGTCCATCTCGTCGCCCTCGGCGGCGCCGGCCAGGGGACCTATGAGCGGCATGGCTATTTCAACGCCATGAAGACGCAGATCGACCACGGCATCTTCGACTTCTGCGGCGCCCGCATCGTCACTTCCGAGTTTCTGCTGCCTCCAGATACGCAGGATCTAAGCGGTTATCTGGAGACCGCCAGCGCCATCGGCGGCAAACTGTTCCAGGCGGCCGAACAAGTCGAGGCCGCCTGATCTCGCCTGCCGTCAGCGCAGGCCCGAGAGCAGCGCCCCGATCCGGCGTCCGGCCGCGGTGAGCTGGGTGCGGCTGACCGTCTGCGCCCGCTCGACGTAGTCGCTCGGGAGAACGGGGGCGGAGCCGGGCGAGGTGCCCAGCTTCAGCCTTCCGCCCTCGTAGACGACGTCATAGGCGAGTTCGCGGCTGTGGGCCGCCCAGCGGGCGAAGGCGGTCTCCGGGTCCGGCGACAGCGTCTCCCCGTCGGGCGAGGGATCCGGCGTCAGCTTGGCCTCGACCGGTCCCGAATGGGCCAGGGCGAGCTCAGCCGGATGACCCGCGGCGTCCCAGAACCGCCCAAGACGCTCAGGGTCCGCATCCGGCGATGCGCGGACCCAGGCCCATTGCCCGCCGGCATCGGTGATCGGGAACCGCCACGACATCCACAGCGCCGTGTGCAGCGGCTGGTGCATGTCGCCGACGATATGCATCACCCAGCAGAGCGCGACGGCCCTGGCCGCATCCGAGGCAGCGGCGTCGTGTGCGATCGCGAGATTGTGCCCGAATGCCCAATGGGCGCTGCCGAAGGCGAATGGGATCAGAGTGCGCATCGGGGACACGATCCGCGGGCTGTAGTGCCAGCTCGGGTGATCGTAGGGGGTGCGCCTCACGGCATCCGGCCAGATCGCCATCAGCTCGAACATCCGGCGCTCGCCGGCGCGGCCGGCCAGATCGCCGAGCTGGCCGTCGAAACGGGCCCGGTCCGGATGCGCCTGCATCAGCCGGAGAATGACGGCGATCGCCTCCGGATCGCGCTGCTCCAGGATATCATAGGCCAGCGCCGCGGTGGCCGTGTGGCCTTCGCGCAGCCACGCCCAGGCCTGGTGCGGCACGAGCAGCGCCAGCATCAACACAGCGCCGAGCCCGGCCGGCCTCCGGCGCTTGAGATGGACCGCGAGAGCTCGCATCTGGGCACCTCCGGAGTTTGGTCGCGCCGGCACAAGCCATGGTGATGGAAAACAGGGGGCGGCGTCACTGCGGCGGAGGATCGCTGCCGGAGGCCCTCATCCGATCTGGCCACGGCTATCGCCGACGCTGTTACCAACGCCGTCCGGCAGGCATGATGAGGTGCGATGGCGCCGCCGTCGCGACCAAGGGGGGTTACGTCCGTGCGTCTCAGCCGCCTATCCGCCGCGATCGCGATCGCGTTGTCCCTGACGCCGGCCACGGCCGCGCCTGCCGCCGTGGCCGAGCAGGCGGTGCAGGCGGCGCTGCCCAAGCTGGAGCAGCTGGCCCAGGCGGCGGTCGACCGTGGCGACGTGCCGGGCCTTTCGATCGCCGTGGTCTATCGCGACCGGGTCGTGTTCCTGAAGGGCTTCGGCCTGCGCGAGGAGGGGAAGCCGGACACCGTCGATGCCGACACCGTGTTCCAGCTGGCCTCCTGCTCGAAGCCGGTCTCGGCCACCGTCGTCGCGGCGCTGGTCGGCCGCGGCGTCGTCACCTGGGACAGCCGGATCGCCGGGATCGACCCGGGCTTCGCCCTGGCCGATGCCTATCCGACCCAGCAATTGACCATCCGCGACCTGTTCGCCCATCGCAGCGGCCTGCCCGGCGAAGCCGGCAACGAGCTGGAGGCGCTGGGCTACGACCGCGGCGAGATCCTGCACCGGCTGCGCCAGGTGGCACCGGCCAGCAGCTTCCGATCGGCGTACTCCTACAGCAATTTCGGCCTCACCGAAGGCGCGGTGGCGGCGGCGAAGGCGGCCGGGATGAGCTGGGAGGATGCGGCGCAGCAGCTGCTCTACGGCCCGCTGGGCATGACCATGACCAGCTCGCGCCATGCCGATTTCCTCACCCGGACCAACCGGTCGGCGCTGCATATCCGGGTCGGCGGCGATTGGGCGGCGAAGCTGACCCGTGATCCGGACCCGCAGGCCCCGGCCGGCGGCGTCAGCTCGACCGCGCGCGACATGGCGCAATGGCTGCGGCTGCAACTCGGCCGCGGCCGCTACGCCGGCGAAGTTCTGATCAAGCCGGAGGCGCTGGCCGAGACGCATCAGCCGCTGATGGCGCGGGGCGCCAATCCGGTGACCGGCGCCGCCGCCTTCTACGGCCTCGGCTGGAACGTCCAATATGGCCGGCACGGGCTGCAATGGGACCATGCCGGCGCCTTCAGCGTCGGCGCCCGAACCCTGGTCACCCTGTTTCCGGACGACGACATCGGCATCGTGGTGCTGACCAACGCCTTCCCGACCGGCTTGCCGGAGGGGGTCGCCGACAGCTTCTTCGACCAGGTCTTCGACGGCCGGGTGACGGAGGACTGGACCGCCAAGTGGAACAAGGCCTTCGAGGGGCTGTTCGGCCCGGCGGTTGCAGCCGCCCAGGCGCGCTACGGCACGCCGCCGGCCTCGCCCTCTCCGGCCCTGCCCCTCTCGGCCTATGCCGGCAGCTATGCCAACGCCTATCTCGGCACCGCCACCGTGACCGACAGGCAGGGCACGCTCTGGCTCGCGCTCGGGCCCAAGCAGCAGGCCGAATTCCCGCTCCGTCCCTTCGACCGCGACCTGTTCGTCTATTCGCCGTCGGCGGAAATTCCGGACGCCTTGGCGGCCGTCACCTTCCGGATCGGCCCGGACCAGACGGCCGACCAGATGACGATCGAAGACCTCGACGATGACGGCCTGGGGGTGCTGGCGCGCACCCCGCAGTAACCCGGCGCGCCGCGGCGATTGCGCGGCAAGAACCGGAGTGAGGCCGGGCCGCGCACCCGCCATCTTCCGTCGCATCGAACGACGGAAGGAGAGACCAGATGGGTGCGTTGGCAGGCAAGGTGGCGATCGTCGCCGGGGCCAGCTCCGGCATCGGCCGGGCCGCGGCGGTGCTGTTCGCACGCGAAGGCGCGGCCGTGGTGGCCGGGGCGCGGCGGCAGGCGGAGCTCGACGCGCTGGTCGGCGAGATCGAAGCCGCCGGCGGCCGGGCCGCGGTGCTGGCCGGCGACGTCACCGACGAGGCTTACGCCCCGGCGCTGGTGGCGCTGGCCGAGGAGCGGTTCGGCGGCCTCGACATCGCCTTCAACAATGCCGGCATGGTCGGGCCGATGGCGCCGACGCCGGAGGTGACGCCCGCGGCCTGGCGGGAGACGGTCGAGGCCAACCTGACCAGCGGCTTCCTGGCGGCGCGGCACCAGATCCCGGCGATGCTGCGGCGCGGCGGCGGGTCGCTGATCTTCACCTCGACCTTCGTCGGCTACACGGTCGGCTTCCCGGGCGTGGCCGCCTATGCCGCCAGCAAGTCCGGGCTGGTCGGGCTGGTGCAGGCGCTGGCGGTCGAGTTCGGCGGCCGCGGCATCCGCGTCAACGCGCTGCTGCCGGGCGGCACCGAGACGCCGATGTACCGGGAGTTCGCCAAGACGCAGGCGGAGCGCGACTTCATCATCGGCCTCTACCCGATGAAACGCCTGGCCAGCCCGGAGGAGATGGCCCGGTCGGCGCTCTACCTCGCCTCCGACGCCTCCAGCTTCACCACGGGCACGGCGCTGCTGGTCGATGGCGGGGTGTCGATCACAAGGACGTGAGGAAGACTTTTATCCTCCCCCTCCCCTTGCGGGAGGGGGGCAGGGGGAGGGGTCTGGGGGGGGGGCCCCCGCGGC
>NZ_JASATH010000321.1:0-5056 GCF_038440215.1 Inquilinus sp. OTU3971
CCGCCTCAGGCTGCCGCCCGATGATCGCGGTGCGGACCGCGTCGTGCAGCGCCACGTCCTCGCTGGGCCGGGTGGCGTGGCGCTGCAGCATCTCCGACGACACCCGCAGCGCCGACTTCACCGCCGCGCCGATGGTCACGAACAGGCCGTTGTGCGAGGCGGTGATGATCGCCAGGTGGAACTCCAGCGCCGCCTCGGACGACGCCTTCACCGGCTGCTTCTCCTCATAGGCGCGGGCCAGCTGGTGGAAATGGCGCTCGATCGCGGCGTGGTCCTCGGCCGTGCCGTCGCGCGCCGCCAGGAACGACGCCCGCGGCTCGAAGCACTGCCGCATCTCGTAGATGTCCTCGACGATCTTGGCGTCGAACTGGGCCAGCAGCCGCCACGACAGCACGTCGCGATCCAGGAGGTTCCATTCGCCGAAGGGCAGCACCCGGGTGCCGGTCTTGGGCGACACCTCGATCAGCCGCTTGCCCGCCAGGCTCTTGATCGCCTCGCGCAAAGTGGTCCGGCTGACGCCGTAGGTCTGGCACAGCTCGCTCTCGATCGGCAGCGAATCATGAGGCCGGAACTCGCCGGACACGATGCGCATGCCCAGGCTGTTCGAAACCTGGGCGCTCATCGTCCCGACCAGGACCATCTCCCGTTCCAGCATCAGACCGTCTCCACCCGTGTCCCCTTTTGTCGAATAGGCCGGGGAAGCCCCGGTTGACAAAACCCGTCGATCGCCCCGATGATCGAATCATATGATAATACCATTGGGGAGGAAATGGGTGGCCGACATCGAGATCCGGGATGTCAGCAAGCGCTTCGGGCCGGTCACGGTGTTCGACGGCCTGTCGCTGTCGGTCGCTTCGGGCGAGTTCATGGTCTTCCTGGGACCGTCCGGCTGCGGCAAGTCCACCCTGCTGCGCATGATCGCCGGTCTGGAAAGCGTCGACGGCGGTGAGATCCGGATCGCCGGCACCCGGGTCGACACCCTGCCGCCGGGCGCCCGCCGGGTGGCGATGGTGTTCCAGCACTACGCCCTGTACCCCCATATGACGATCTTCGAGAACATGGCGTTCGGGCTGCGCAACATCGGCCTGAAGCAGCCGGAGATCGAGCAGCGCGTCCAGGCCGCCGCCCGGACGCTGGAGATCGAGGAGCTGCTGCAGCGCAAGCCGGGCCAGCTGTCCGGCGGCCAGCGCCAGCGCGTCGCCATCGGCCGCGCCATCGTCAAGGAGCCGCGGGCCTTCCTGTTCGACGAGCCGCTGTCGAACCTGGACGCGGCGCTGCGGGTGCGCACCCGGGTCGAGCTGGCGCGGCTGCACCGCCGGCTGCGCGCCACCATGATCTTCGTCACCCATGACCAGGTCGAGGCGATGACGCTGGCCGACCGCATCGTGGTGATGAACGAGGGCCGGATCGAGCAGGTCGGCACGCCGATGGAGATCTACACCCGGCCGGCCACCAAATTCGTCGCCCGCTTCGTCGGCGTGCCGGCGATGACCTTCCTCGACGCCACCGTCGTCGGCGAGGCCGGCGGTGCCGTGCTGCGCCTGCCGGACGGGACCGAGCTGCGCACCCCGGTACCGGCCGACGGGCTGCCGGCGCACCAGCCGATCACGCTGGGCCTGCGGGCCGAGGCGGTGCGGATCGATCACCAGGGCGGCATGCAGGGCACGGTCGAGGTGGTGGAGCGGCTGGGCGACCGCACCCATCTGCATGTCCGGCTGCAGGACGGGTCGACCCTGATTGCCGAGGATGCCGGGCTGAGCGGCGTCGCGGTCGAGGACCGGGTTGGCTTGAGCATCGACCCCGCCGCCGTCCATCTGTTCGGCGCCGACGGCGTCGGCCGCCACGCCGCGTGAGGAGGGGATGGTGACTGCCACCGCCACCGGCCGCAGCATCGAACGGGCCCGTCGCCTGAGCGGCGCCCGGGTCGGGGCGGACTGGCGCAATGTCGGCTTCGTCCTGCCCTTCCTGATCGTCTATGTGCTGCTGCTGGTCTGGCCGCTGTTCGACGGCATCTGGATCAGCCTGCAGAAGTTCGACATGTTCGACGGCACCGGCGCCTATGCCGGTCTCGCCAACTACAAG
The DNA here is from genome assembly GCF_038440215.1 of Inquilinus sp. OTU3971. NCBI lineage: Bacteria > Pseudomonadati > Pseudomonadota > Alphaproteobacteria > Rhodospirillales > Rhodospirillaceae > Inquilinus > Inquilinus sp. OTU3971. The sequence continues at coordinate 2,083 of NZ_JASATH010000321.1, forward strand.
CGCCTGTTCGCCGACAAGATCTTCCTCGGTGCGGTCTGGAACACGGCGCTGTTCGTGCTGATGACCGTGCCGGCCTTCGTCGTGGTCGGCCTGGTCCTGGCCCTGGCGCTGAACCGGCCGACCCGGGCCGCCGCCGCCCTGCGCGCCACCTTCTTCGCCACCTCGGTGCTGTCGGTCACCATCGTCACCATCGTCTGGAAGATGGTGTACCTGCCGGACCGCGGCCTGCTGACCAATGTCCTGGGCGTGTTCGGGCAGGCGCCGATCCCGATCCTGAGCGACCCCAGCCTGGCCCTGCCCGGCATCGCCGCCGCCACGGTGTGGTGGGGCATCGGCCTGCCGATGATGCTGTTCCTGGCGGCGCTGCAGCAGATCCCGCGCGAGCTGTACGAGGCCGCGGCGCTGGACAGCGCCGGCCGCTGGCGGTCGTTCCGGCACATCACCCTGCCCTCGATCCGGCGGACCGTGGTGCTCGTGGCCGTGGTCGAGATCGTCTACCAGTTCCAGCTGTTCGGGCAGTCCTACCTGCTGACCCGCGGCGGGCCGAACAACGCCTCGCGCCCGATCGTCCAGTTCATCTACGAGCAGGGCTTCCGCAACTGGGACCTGGGCTACGCCGCCGCGGCGTCCGAGGTGCTGTTCGGGCTGATGTTGATCGCCGCCATGGCGCAGTACCTGCTGACCCGCCGGAGGGCCGAGGGATGACGGCGATGGCCACGGCGCAATCCCGGGGCATGGTCGGCCGCAGCCTGGGCGACCGGCTGATCCTGTGGGCCGTCATCCTGCTCGCAATCATCTGGGTGGTGCCGGTGGCCTGGATCACCGGCCTGTCGTTCAAGCCCAACAGCGAGCTGATGACCGACACCGGCACGCTGTTCCGGGCGCCCTACACGCTGAAGAACTACACCGACATCCTCGCCAATTCCGGCGTGTTCCGCTGGGTGCTGAACAGCGTGGTCGTGGCGCTGGGCCAGACCGTCGGCGTGCTGGTGCTGGCATCCCTCGCCGGCTACGGCTTCGCCCGCGCCCAGTTCCCCGGCCGCGGCCTGGTCTTCGCGCTGGTGCTGATCGGCCTGGCGGTGCCGGAGCAGGCGGTGATCATCGCCCGCTTCCAGATGTTCAACGACCTGAAGATCCACAACTCCTATCTCGGGCTGATCCTGCCGCATCTGTCGGCGCCCTTCGGCGTCTTCCTGATGACGCAGTACTTCAAGGCGATCCCGCGGGAGCTGGACGAGGCGGCGCTGCTGGACAACGCCTCGCGCTTCAAGACCTTCTGGCGCGTGCTGCTGCCGCTGACCGTGCCGGCCCAGGCGACGCTGGGGATCTTCACCTTCCTCAGCGCCTGGAACGACTACCTCTGGCCGCTGATCTCGGCGACCAAGCCGGAGATGTTCACCCTGACGGTCGGCCTGGCCTCGACCCAGACCAACTTCGCCCAGTCCGAGGGCTTGGGCTACCTGATGGCGCAGTCGGTCTTCGCCGGGCTGCCCGTGCTGATCGTCTACCTGTTCTTCCAGAAATACATCGTCACGGCCGTCGCCGGAGCCGCCGTCCGCTGAGGCGCGCGGCAGAAACGGCCGGAACCAAGGAGGGAGAGCCATGAGAAGCCGCTTTGCTTTGGCCCTGGCGGGGCTGGTCCTGGCCGCAGGTCCCGTCTGGGCGCAGGACAAGACCGAGATCTCGCTGTCGCGCTTCTTCGGCGCCTGCGAGGCCGACTACGCCGATGTCACCGACGTCGCCAAGGCGCATGGCGAGTGCGGCATCATCACGGCGCTGATCAACAAGTTCAACGCCGAGAGCCCGGACGTCCATGTCAAGGTCGATATCGTCGAATGGCCCGGCTACGACCAGCTGACCGCCCGGCTGCGCTCGGACGACCCGCCGACCATCTCGGTGATGCATGAGGCGGTGATCAGCGACTATGCCTCGCGCGACCTGCTGGAGCCGCTGGACGAGGACTTCAAGGCGGCGGGCATCGACACCGCCGACTTCACCGACGCGGCCAGGACCGGGGTGACCAAGGACGGCAAGATCTACGCCCTGCCCTTCGACACCCACACCTGGCTCTGGCACATCAACCTGAACCTGTTCAAGCAGGCCGGGCTTGTTTCCGACGACGGCAAGCCGATCCTGCCGAAATCGCCGGAGGAGCTGCTGGCCCAGGCCAAGCAGTTCCGCGAGAAGACCGGCAAGCCGTACTTCGCCCAGGCGACGGTGAACGAGCAGGCGAACTACGCCCGCACGCTCTACACCCTGCTGTACCAGCAGAACTCCGACTTCTTCGCCGACCCGACGCAGATCAAGCTGCAGACGCCCGAGGCGCGCAACGCGGTCGAGCTGTTCAAGAACATCTACCAGGACGGCGACACCACCAAGGACCAGGACTACGCCGCGTCGACGGCCGGCTTCGCCCAGGGCGACGGCGGCGTCTACATCATGGGCACCTGGCTGATCGACAGCTACAACGAGGAGGCGGCCAAGCCCGGCGGCGCGCTGAGCAACGGCTACACCGTCGTGCCCTTCCCGCAGCTCTACGGCAACGCCAAGGTCTGGGCCGACGGCCACAGCTGGGTGGTGCCCAAGGCCGGGCTGGACGACGCCAAGCGCAAGGCCGCGGTCAAGGTCCTGAAGTTCCTGTGGGACAACGACTTCGAATGGGCGCGGACCGGCCACCTGCCGGTGCGGACCTCCGTGGCCACCTCCCAGGCCTTCCTCGACCTGCCGCACCGCAAGGATATCGTCAGCCTGACCAAGGACGGCACCGCCCTGCCCCAGGCGGTGAAGCGCCAGTTCGGGATCCAGGAGATCCTGACCGAGGAGTTCAACGCCGCGGCCCAGAACCAGAAGACCGTCGACCAGGCGCTGGCCGACGCGGAGAGCCGCGTCAACGAGCTGCTGGCCAACGCCCGCTGACCCTTCCCGGGGGGGGGGGGGGGCGCGCGGGGCCGCCCCGGCCGCCGCACCCGGCGAA
>NZ_JASATH010000322.1:0-4961 GCF_038440215.1 Inquilinus sp. OTU3971
CGACAGGAACCGCCGTGTACGGAACCGTACGCACGGTGGTGTGGGAGGAGGGGCTCCGCAAGGACCCCTCCTACCCGATTGCCGAGCATGACCGACAGCTTGGAGGTGTGAGTCCTTTACCCAGCCTGATGGCGGTGAAGGGTTAGCGAAGCGCAAGGGCGTCGTCGCGAGGCGGGGTCTGAAGGAAGCGTGGAGCAAAGCCGCGGCCCGATGGACAAGAACCGGATAAGGCCTACCCGGCCGGACGAGCGAGCAAGTGATCGCGAAGTCCAAGGCCATCAAGGGCCGGGGTGGTAAATCCGGCGGGCGTGCGGTGAAGGCGGTCGGTCTTACCTCGGGAGGTCTGTGCCGTGTCCGGTGGGACTGAGATGGTCGCGAGGCCATCTGATCGCGGTGCAGAAGTCAGCACAGGGCATAGTAGGCGGCGGGAGCCGCCGAAGGCCCGAACGGAGGAAGAGGCCAGTAGAGCGGCGATCTCGAGCGAGCGATGCGGCAGAAAGATCAGAGCCAGCTGACCCTGGGCCCCTCGGCGGAGGGTGAAGCCCCGAGCCCTGCGGCCCAGGCGACCGAAGCCCGCGCGGCGAAAGCCTGTCTCGAACGCCCGGCGGTCGCGGGACCGTCGATGGAGGCGATGCTTGACCGAGAGAATCTGAAGACAGCGCTGGCACGAGTGAAGCGCAACAAGGGCGCGGCGGGGGTCGACGGCATGGGTGTCGACGATCTGCCGGCCCACCTGAAGCGGCATTGGCCCACGATCCGGGCCCAGCTGCTGGACGGCACCTACAAGCCGCAGCCGGTGCGGCGGGTGGAGATCCCGAAGGCGTCGGGCGGCGTGAGGCCGCTCGGCATCCCGACGGTGCTCGACCGCTTCCTCCAGCAGGCGGTGCTGCAGGCGCTGCAGGCGGACTGGGATCCGACGTTCTCCGAGGCCAGCTTCGGCTTCCGGCCGGGGCGCTCGGCGCATCAGGCGGTGAAACGGGCGCAGGCGTATATTGCGTCCGGCTACGGCGTGGTGGTGGATCTCGACCTGGAGAAGTTCTTCGACCGGGTCAACCACGACATCCTGATGGGGCTGGTGGCCAAGCGGGTGGCCGACAAGCGCCTCCTGAAGCTGATCCGCGGCTTCCTGACCGCGGGCGTGCTGGAGGGCGGCCTCGTCGGCCCGACGGAGGAGGGGACGCCGCAAGGCGGACCGCTCTCGCCGCTGTTGTCGAACCTGATGCTGGACGTTCTGGACCGGGAACTGGAGAAGCGCGGCCATCGCTTCGTCCGTTACGCCGACGACTGCAACATCTATGTGCGCAGCCAGGCGGCGGGTGAGCGGGTGATGGCCGGCATCGAGCGGTTCCTGGCCAAACGGCTCAAGCTCAAGGTCAACAGGGCCAAGAGCGCGGTCGCCAAACCGAGCGCCCGCAAGTTCCTGGGCTTCAGCTTCACCGGCGGAAGAGAGCCGCGGCGCCGCATCGCGCCGCAGGCCATCGACCGCTTCAAGGCGAAGATCCGGACCCTGACGCGGCGCACCCGCGGTGACAGCCTCGAGCAGATCGTCAAGCAGCTGTCCGTCTACCTGATCGGGTGGCGCAGCTACTTCGGCTTCTGCCAGACCTCGTCGGTGCTGCGCGCACTCGACCAGTGGACCAGGCGGCGGCTGCGCGCCATCGCCTGGAAGCAGTGGAAGCGCGGATCCAGGCGCTTTGCCGAGCTGCGACGCCGCGGCGTCGGCCGGGACCTGGCGGCCAAGACCGCCGGCAGCCCTCACGGCCCCTGGCGGCTCAGCAACAGCCTCGCGCTTGCGATCGCACTTCCCACCGCCGCTCTCCAGACTCTCGGCCTCGCCTCCATCGCCGACCCCAGCCCCGCTTAATCCCCCGAACCGCCGGATACGGACCCGTATGTCCGGTGGTGTGGGAGGGGGGAGCCGCGAGGCTTCCCCCTATCCCGATTGTCCGATCCGTCAGCGGTCGACGATCGTGACGTAGCACGATTCCCAGGATCGGAGGCCGCATCCCGACCCGACGGCGGCCGATGCGTCGGGCACCGCCTGCTGGACGACGAGTGCCACCAGCGCCGCAGCGATCACCGTCAAGATCGCCTTGGTGTATCGGTCGACCATACCCCTCCCTCTCGAACAGTCCGGAAACGTGCCGGCTTCTACAAATCAAAAATTGATCTGATGATGTTCGCTCCATTTTTATGGAGAGGTCAAGGCCCGGACCGTGCCGGCCGGTCAATGGCCACGCTCGGCACCGCCATTGACCTGGATCACCTGGGCGGTGACGTGGGCGGCGCCGGGCGAGGCCAGCCAGGCCACGGCGTCGGCGATGTCGGCGGGCAGCCCGGCGCGGCGGGTCGACGTCTCGGCGATCAGCGCCGCCTGGCGCTCCGATGACAGCCGGTCGGCGAAGAACCCGGTGTCGCGGATATAGCCCGGTGCGACGATGTTGACGGTGATGCCGCGCGGCCCCCGGGCCGCGGCCAGGTCGTAGCCATAGGGGTGCAGCGCCGCCTTGGCGGCGCCATAGCAGCCGGCGCCGGAGCCGCGATAGGCGGCGATCGAGCCGATCAGCACCACCCGGCCGCCGGGCACCCGCAGCCGGTCGCGCAGCCCCTCGGTCAGCAGCACGGCGGACAGCACATTGCCGGCGAAGTTGTCGGTCCAGCGCCGGGCCACCCCGGCCAGCCCGTCGTCGTAATGGCCCGGCGGCGCCTGCAGGATGGCGTTGCCGCCGGCGGCGTGCACCAGCACGTCGACCGCGGGGAAGCGGATCTCCCGGCACAGCGATTCGACCCGGTCGGGCCGCGACAGGTCCGCCGCCAGCGGCAGCACCGGCAGCGCGGCCGGATGCTCCCGTCGGATCGCTTCCGCCGCCGCCTCCAGCACGCCGGCGCGGCGGCCGAGGATCACCACCTGCTCGCCCTGTCCGGCGAAGTGCCCGGCCACCGCCAGGCCGATGCCCGTGCCACCGCCGCTGACCACCGCTATGCGTGCCATCGATCCGTTCTCCCTTTGCGATGGACGGAAGGTGGGACGATGCCGCGCATACTTCAAATATGAGATCATGAGCGTCTGATATCTGGTGAGTATCAGCCGATGATCGAGCTCCGCCTCCTGCGCCAGTTCATCGCCGTGGCCGAAGAGCGGCATGTCCGCCGCGCGGCGGAGCGCCTGGGCATGGCGCAGCCGCCGCTCAGCGCGGCGATGCGGCGGCTTGAGGATGTGGTCGGCGTGGCGCTGTTCGACCGCAGCCGCCGCCGGGTGGCGCTGACCCCCGCCGGCACGGCGCTGCTGGAGGAGGCGCGGCGCACCCTGGCCCAGGCCGAGCATGCCGTGGCCGTGGCGCGCCAGGCAGGGCAGGGGCTGACCGGCCTGCTGCGCGTCACCTTCGTCGGCAGCGCCATGTTCGAGCGCCTGCCGCCGCTGCTGAAGGCGCTGCGCTCCCGCCACCCCGGCCTGGCGCTGGATTTGCGCGAGGCGACGACGATGCGGCAGCTCGACGAGCTGCGCGGCGGCCGCGGCGACCTCGGCTTCGTCATCCCGCCGCTGCCGGACAGCGAGGGGCTGGAGCAGCGCCCGGCCTGGGCCGAGCCGATGGTCGCGGTGGTGCCCGCCGACCATGCGCTGGTGGGCCGCCGCCGGATCCCGCTGTCCGACCTCGCGGCCGAGCCCTTCGTCATGTTCCCGCAGGGCGAGGGGCCCGGCTTCCACGCCGCCATTCTCGAGGCCTGCGCCGCCGCCGGCTTCGTGCCGCGGATCGCCCAGTCGGCGCATCAGATGCACGCGATCGTGTCGCTGGTCGCGGCCGGATTCGGCGTGTCGCTGGTGCCGGGGTCGCTGCGCCGGCTGCGGCCCGACGGGGTGCGCTATCTCGCCCTTTCCGACCCGGCGCCGCAGGCCCGGATCGCCGCCGTCTGGCGCGGCGGCGACCGCTCGCCGGCCCTGCTGCAGGCGCTGGCCCTGCTGCAGGAGGTGACCGCGCCGTAGATCCGCGGCATGGCGGCCCATGGACGCCGGCGGGCGGCTTCGGCTAGACCCTCGCCCGTGACGGCGGATGGAGGAAGGATGTTCCGTTTCGCAGGCGCCGCGGCGGCGGTGCTGCTCCTGCTGGCCGGGCCGGCCGTGGCGGAGCCGGTGGTGCCGACCAGCCGGGCCGAGATCGACCTCAGCTTCGCGCCGCTGGTGCGCAGCGCGGCGCCGGCCGTGGTCAACATCTATGCCCGCCATATGGTGGTCGAGCGGGCGAACCCGCTGTTCGACGACCCGTTCTTCCAGCGCTTCTTCGGTGACGACATGCCCGGCGGTCGGCCGCGGCAGCGGGTCGAGAACTCGCTCGGCTCCGGCGTCGTGGTCGGGTCGGGCGGGCTCGTCGTCACCAACCACCACGTGATCAAGGATGCCGACCAGATCACCGTGGTGCTGTCCGACCGCACCGAATACGAGGCCGAGCTGGTGCTGTCGGACGAGCGCACCGACCTCGCCTTCCTCAAGCTCAAGGACCTCGCCGGCCGGTCGCTGCCGGCGCTGCCGCTCGGCGACAGCGACGCGCTCGAGGTCGGCGACCTGGTGCTGGCGATCGGCAACCCCTTCGGCGTCGGCCAGACCGTGACCATGGGCATCGTCTCCGCCATCGCCCGCACCGCGGTCGGCATCTCCGACTACGACTTCTTCATCCAGACCGATGCGGCGGTGAACCCGGGCAATTCCGGCGGCGCCCTGATCGACATGAAGGGCCGGCTGGTCGGCATCAACACGGCGATCTACAGCCGCACCGGCGGCTCGCTCGGCATCGGCTTCGCCATCCCGGCCAACATGCTGCGCAGCATGATGCGGGCGGCCGAGACCGGACAGAAGGTGGTGCGGCCCTGGCTCGGCGCCGACGGCCAGGCGGTCGACCGCAGCCTGGCCGAGGCCTATGGCCTGGACCGGCCGGCCGGCGTGCTCGTGAACGGCGTCACCGCGGGCG
>NZ_JASATH010000323.1:0-4939 GCF_038440215.1 Inquilinus sp. OTU3971
TCGATAAGCCCTCCTTCTGGGCGGGCGGCCGCCGGTCGCCCAGCGACCGGGCCAGGCTCTCCCCCGCCACCGGCGAATAGCCGTAGGGATAGCCGGGCCGCGGCATCGCCACGCTCCGCTTCGCCGCGTCGGGCAGGTCGAAGAAGGCGCGCGCCGCGGCCCAGCCGCGGTCGATCACCGCCGCCGGCACGCCATGGCCGGTCACCACCAGGAAGCCAACGCGTTCGCAGGCCGCGGCCACCGCAGCGGCCACGTTCTCCCCCGCCGCCGCGGGGGCCAGATCGATCACCGGCACCAGGCTCATCCGCCCCTCCCCTGTCCGGCGCCATCTCACGACGCCGCGCCGCCGCGGTCAAAGCCTGTTCGCGCCCGCCGCCAGCTCGGGGCGCCCGCCCTCAGTCCCGGGTCGCCTCGCGCGCCGCTTCCGCCATCTGCCGGCGCAGCCAGGCATGGGCCGGGTCGTCCTGCCGCCGCTCGTGCCAGATCATCGACACGGTGAGCGGCTCGATCTCGAGCGGCAGCTCCAGCACCTCAATGGGCGCGGTGGCGGCGATGCGGCGCGCCAGCCGGCGCGGCAGCGACAGGATCATGTCGCTCTCGGCCACCAGCATCGGCGCCGCGATGAAATGCGGCATCCGCATCGCCACCCGCCGGCTCAGCCCGTGCCGGGCCAGCGCTACGTCGACCGGCGCCTCGCCCCGGCCGGTGATGATCACCAGCAGATGCGACAGGGCGGCGAAGCGCTCCAGCGTCAGCCCCGCCGCGATCACGGGATGGCCGCGGCGGACGGCGCAGACCAGGTCCTCGTCGTACAGCGCCCGGCGGAAGAAGCCGGCCGGAAGGCTGTCGTAGACGCCGAGCGCCAGGTCGGCGGCATCCGCGGCGATCAGCCCGACATGGTCGCCGGCCGGGGGCGGGATCTCCAGGTCCAGCCCCGGCGCCAGGCGCGACAGCCGCGACACCAAGGCGGGCATCACCAGCAGGGTGGTGTAGTCGACGCCGGCGATGGTCACGCGGCCGCGCGCCGACGCCGGGTCGAAGGCCGGCGGCGCCACGATCGCCCGGGCGCCCTCCAGCAGCCGTGCCACCGGCTCGGCCAGGGCGGCGGCCCGCGGCGTCAGCTCCAGCCCCTGCGGCGTCCGTACCACGATCCGGTCGGCCAGCAGCCGGCGCAGCCGACCCAGCGCCCGGCTGGCCGCCGGCTGGCTGAGGCCGAGCCGCAAGCCCGCCCGGGTGACGCTGCGCTCGCGCAGCAGCGCGTCCAGCAGCTTCAGCAGGTTGAGGTCGACTCCGGCCAGATCCACTTCACGCATGCAGAAGATCATATCCATGCATTTGCGATATGGCGATCCCCGGCGCATCTCTTCGGCACCGACCCGGCTGCGGGCGGGTGAACGCAGGAGAAAGCCATGTATGTCGTCGCCGGCGTGAGCGGGAACACGGGGGCCGCCGCCGCCCGAACCTGATCGAGACGGGCGAGCGCGTCCGCGTCCTCGTCCGCGACGCCGCCAAGGCCGAGAGCTGGGCGCGGCAAGGCGCCGAGGTCGCGGTCGCCGACCTTGCCGATGGTTCGGCGCTGACCGCTGCCCTGTCCGGGGCGCGCGGCGCCTATCTGCTGAATCCGCCCGGCTATGCGGCGGAGGATCCCTTCGCCGACGCCGCGGCCGTGGCCGACGCCATCGCCCAGGCGGCGACCGCCGCCCGCCTGCCGAAGCTGGTGGTGCTATCCTCGGTCGGCGCAGACCGGCCGAGCGGCACCGGAATGATCGCCACCCTCCGGATCCTGGAGCAGCGGCTGGCCGAGATCGGCCTGCCGGTGGCCTTCATCCGCGCCGCCTATTTCATGGAGAACTGGGCGGAGGTGGCCGGCGTCGCTGCCGCCGAGGGCGTGCTGCCCAGCTTCCTGGCGCCGCTCGACCGGGCCATCCCGATGGTCGCAACCGCCGATATCGGCCGCGCCGCTGCCGAGGTCCTGCGCGAGGACTGGGCCGGGCAGCGGACGATCGCCCTGCAGGGACCGGCCACGTACTCTCCGGACGACGTCGCGGCGGCCTTCGCCCGGGCGCTCGGCAAGCCGGTGCAGGCCGTCGCCGTGCCCGAGGCCGGCTGGGCCGAGGCCCTGTCGCACGGCGGCCTCTCGGCCCGCAGCATCGCCGGCTTCACCGAGATGATGCGGGGCCTCAACAGCGGCCATATCGATTTCGGCAGCGATCCGGCCGTCGAGCCGCGCCGCGGCCGGGAGCCGATCGACACCGTCGTCGCCGCGCTGGTGAAGGCCGTGGCCTGAGCCCGAGGGCGAGGGGCAAGGCCCCTCGCCCGCCGGTCACTTCAGCGCCGAGAGATCGACGGCGGCGGCGTATGTCTGCTTCGCCTCCGCCGGCGCATCGCCGGTGACGGTGACCAGGAAGCGGTCGTCGACCAGCATCTGCAGCTCACCCTGCTCGGTCTGCACGGCCTGCTGGCTGCCGATCTTGACCAGCTTGCCCATCATGGCCGCCATCGCCGGGTTGCTGTAGAGCCCGGCCATCTGCGCCACCAGCGGCGAATCCACCATCACCTGGATGCGCACCTGCTGGCCATCGGCGTTGTCGTAGCTGCGCTCGGCCTGCACGCCGCCGCCGAACACCGCCGCGGCGGTCGAATCGCCGGAAGCATCTGTCGCCGTCCAGCCGTCGAGCGGCCCGGGCAGGGCCTTGGCCAGCTGCTCCGCCACCAGCTGGCCCAGCAGCGTGGACGCCAGGTCCGCCGCCTTCTTCGCCCGCCCGTAATCGCCGCTGCTGTAGGCCGAGTCGGCCTGGTCGAGCGCGTCGTGGATGTCGTCCGCCAAGGCCGGCCGGATGCCCCATCCGGCCAGCGCCACCAGCAGCGGCACGAAAATGTACTTCATCTGCAGTCCCCAATTCGGATGCCGTGGCCGGACGATCCGGCCGCGCCCCTGCATCCATGGCGGCGATTCTAGAGGCTGGCGCCGGGCCGCCAGTGACCCCGCGCACAGACGAAAATGACGCGAGCCCTGCACGGAACGAATTCCTGTGTCCAACTGTCCGGTCTTTTCGTCGCCGTTTTGTCGGCGCAGGCTTAATCCTGCCGCCCAAAGAAGAAACGCCCGCCGGGAAGCCCTCCCCATGTTCCGCTTTTTCGAAGCCCGCGTGCTGCCGACCGCCACGGGCATGCCTGGCCAGCCGCCGGGCAACCTGTTGCGGTTCTACTGGTTCTTCCTGCGGCAGGTCCGCTGGTACTACCTCGCCCTGCTCGGCGCCGGGCTGACCGTCGCGCTGCTCGACGCGCTGATCCCGGTATTCATCGGCCGGGTCGTCACCCTGCTCGGCACCGTCTCGCCCGAAGCCCTGTTCGCCGACCATTGGCACCTGCTGGCCGGCATGGCGGCGGTGCTGCTGGTGTGCCGCCCCGCCGCCCTGTTCCTGCAGGCGCTGATCACCAACCAGATCATCGCCTCCGGCTTCACCAACCTGGTCCGGTGGCAGAGCCACTGGCATGTCGTGCGGCAGAGCTGGACCTTCTTCCAGAACGACTTCGCCGGCCGCATCGCCAACCGGGTGATGCAGACCGGCGTGGCCCTGCGCGACAGCACGGTGACGTCGATCGTCGCGGTCTGGTACCTGACCGTCTACGGCACCAGCGCGCTGGTGCTGCTGGCCAGCGCCGACCTGTGGCTGGCGCTGCCGACCATGGGCTGGTTCGCGATCTACATCCTGCTCCTGACCTGTTTCGTGCCGCGGCTGAAGCAGCGCTCGCTGGAGATGTCGGAGGCGCGGTCGCTGCTGACCGGCCGGATCGTCGACAGCTACACCAACATCCTGACGGTGAAGCTGTTCGCCCGGGCGAAGGAGGAGGACGACTACGTCCGCGAGGCGGTGGACGGCCACACCACGATCTTCCGCCGCCAGCTGCGGCTGATCACCCTGTTCAACCTGTGCCTGTCGACCACCAACGCGACGCTGGTGGTGTCGACCGCGGCCATCGCCATCCTGCTGTGGCGCCAGGGGGTGGTGGCGCTGGGCGCCGTCGCCATGGTGCTGCCGCTGACCTGGCAGATCGTCAACATGGCGGGCTGGGTGGCGCAGCAGGTGACCACGATCTTCGAGAATATCGGCGTGGTGCAGGAAGGCATGATCTCGATCGCCAACCCGCTGCGCCTGGTCGACAAGCCGGATGCCGAGCGGCTGAAGGTGACCAAGGGCGGCATCCGCTTCGACCAGGTCAGCTTCAACTACGGCCGGCCGGGCGGCGTGATTGAGAATATGAACCTCGACATCCGGCCGGGCGAGAAGATCGGCCTGGTCGGACGCTCCGGCGCCGGCAAGTCGACCCTGGTCAACCTGCTGCTGCGCTTCTTCGACCTCGAGCGCGGCCGCATCCTGATCGACGGCCAGGACATCGCCGGGGTGACGCAGGAAAGCCTGCGCGAGCAGATCTCGGTGGTCACCCAGGACACCTCGCTGCTGCACCGGTCGATCTTCGAGAACCTGAACTACGGCCGGCCGACCGCCACCAAGGCCGAGGTGATCGCCGCGGCCAAGCAGGCCCATGCCCACGACTTCATCCAGGATGTCGAGGACTGGCGCGGCCGGCGCGGCTACGAGGCCCATGTCGGCGAGCGCGGCGTGAAGCTGTCCGGCGGCCAGCGCCAGCGCGTGGCGATCGCCCGGGTGGTCTTGAAGAACGCGCCGATCCTGATCCTGGACGAGGCGACCTCGGCGCTCGATTCCGAGGTCGAGGCGGCGATCCAGGAGCAGCTCGAGGACCTGATGGAAGGCAAGACGGTGATCGCCATCGCCCACCGCCTGTCGACCATCGCCCGGATGGACCGTCTGGTGATCCTGGAGCGCGGCCGCATCGTCGAGGTCGGCAGCCACGAGGAACTGCTGAAGGCCAACGGCCACTACGCCTCGCTGTGGCGCCGCCAGTCCGGCGGCTT
>NZ_JASATH010000324.1:0-4934 GCF_038440215.1 Inquilinus sp. OTU3971
CCAGGCCGGCGCGGGCGGAGGGAACCCCCTCCCCCTACCCCCCTCCCGCGGGGGGAGGGGGGACTCAAAGGAGGCGATGCCTGAATCCGACCGTGCCGCGACCGGGGGAGCGCGGCCATGAAGAAGCTCGGCCTCGCCCATCTCTGGATCGTCATCGCCTTCCTGTACCTGCCGATCGCGGTGATGGTGGTGATGGCGTTCAACGCCTCGCCGCTGTACCAGCTGCCCTTCGAGTTCTCGTTCGACTGGTTCGCCAGGTTGCCGGACAACGAGCGGCTGCTGTCGGCCAGCGGCAACAGCCTGATCCTCGCCGTCGTCACCGCCATCCTGGCGACCGCGATCGGCACCCCGGCGGCGCTGGCCCTGTCGCGGCGCAAGTTCCGCGGCCGGTCGCTGCTGCAGCTGCTGCTGCTGCCGCCGATCGCCATCCCCTGGCTGATCACCGGCACCGCCATGCTGGTGTTCTTCTTCTCCACCGGCATCGGTCGCGGCCTGTTCGCCATGACCATCGGCCATGTCGCGCTGGCCATCCCCTATGTCGTGCTGGTGGTCGGCACCGGGCTGCAGTCGCAGCGCGCCGACCTGGAGGAGGCGGCGATGAGCCTGGGGTCGACCCCGCTGCACGCCTTCTTCAGCGTCACCCTGCCGCTCTTGCTACCCAGCATCATCGCCGCGGCACTGTTCGCCTTCGCCGTGTCGCTGGACCAGTTCGTGGTCTCCTATTTCCTGGCCACGCCCGGCGTCACCACCCTGCCGGTGGAGATCTACTCCGCCATCCGCAAGGGCTTCACGCCGGAGATCAACGCCATCTCCACCATCCTCTTGGGCGCCTCGATGGTCCTGGTCCTGGCTTTCGCGCTGCTGTCGAACATGGGAGGCGCCCGTGAGCGGCGTTGAGGTCACCCCAGGCGTTGAAGTCGCCGGCGTCAGCAAGCGCTACGGCCCCGCCACCGTGCTGGACCGGATCAGCGCGACCTTCGAGGCCGGGCGCTTCACCAGCCTGCTCGGTCCCTCCGGCTCCGGCAAGACCACGCTGCTGCGCATCGTCGCCGGCTTCGTCGTGCCGGACGAGGGCGAGCTGCGCATCGGGCCTGAGGAGGTGACGCGGGTGCCGGTGTGGAAGCGGCGCATCGGCATGGTGTTCCAAAGCTATGCGCTGTTCCCGCACATGACCGTGCTGCAGAATGTGATGTTCGGGCTGAATCGGCGTGGCGTGCGCGGCCCCTCCGCCGCCAGGGAGGCGCGCGAGGCGCTGGAGATGGTGCGCCTGTCCGGCTTCGAGAGCCGCAGCCCGAAGCAGCTGTCCGGCGGGCAGCAGCAACGTGTCGCGCTGGCCCGCGCCATCGTCACCAAGCCGACCGTTCTGCTACTGGACGAGCCCTTGTCGGCGCTGGACCGGCGGCTGCGGCAGGAGATGCAGGTCGAGCTGAAACGGATCCAGCGCGAGAGCGGCCTGACCACCATCTTCGTCACCCACGACCAGGAGGAGGCGCTGACCCTGTCCGACAGCATCGCCATCCTGGACCGCGGCCGGATCGTGCAGGACGGGGCGCCGGGCGAGATCTACGAGCAGCCGCGCACCCGCTTCGCCGCCGGCTTTTTGGGCGACGCCAACTTCCTCGAGGGCATGGTGGCGACGGGCGGCGTCGAGGTGCAGGGCGGCACGGTTCGGGTGGCGGGGCCGCTGCCGGCGGCCGGGTCCAAGGTCACCCTGGCGGTGCGGCCGGAGAAGATGCAGATCCTGGCCCCGAACACCGCCCACACCTTCGAGAACGCGATGCCGGCGACGTTGCGCGAGGTGATCTATGCCGGCGCCGTCTCGACCTATCTGCTGGCCGGGCCGGACGGGCGCGAGCTGAAGGTCTTCGCCCAGAACCGGTCGCAGGACAGCGCCACCCCGGCGCCCGGCTCCGCAGTCACCCTGGGCTGGTCCGCCGCCCACACCATCGCGCTGGAGGATTGATGCTGCGCTTCGGGCCGCTGTCGCCGAACACAATCCACATCGCCATCGACCTGCAGCGCCTGTTCGCCGAGGACACGGTGTGGTCGACCCCGGCGCTGATGGGCATCGTCCCCAACGTCGCCGCGCTGGCCAAGGCCGGCCGCACCCTGTTCCCGCGCTTCGTGACGCCCGAGCGGGCCGAGGACGCGCCCGGCGCCTGGCGTCGCTACTACACGCGCTGGGCCGCGGTGACCCGGCCGAACCTGGCGCCGGGCATGCTGGACCTGGTGGCCGATCTCGCCGCCCTGGCCGAACCCGGCAGCGTCATCGACAAGCCGACCCATTCCGCCTTCGCCGCGCCGGAATTCGTCGACCGGCTCGCCGCGCTGGGCGCCGACACGCTGATCGTCACCGGGGTGGAGACGGATGTCTGCGTCCTCGGCACCATCCTCGACGGCATCGACCGCGGCTTCCGCATCATCGCCGTGTCCGATGCGATGACCAGCTCGTCGCTGCCGGGCCATCACGCCACGCTCGACCTGATCCTGCCGCGCTTCGACCAGCAGGTGGAGATCGTCACCACCGAAGCGGCCCTGCGGGCCTGGAGCTGAGATGCTGCGCGATACCACCGTCCCGCTCGCCCGGGCCTGGAACACCTGGTCCAGCCGCCCGGCCGAGATGGTGTTCCTGCCGCTCGGCGTGCGGGTGACGCCGCTGGCCTATGCCGACAGCAGCCGCAGCGCCACGCTGTTCCCGGCCAGGTCGGTGCGCTACGGCCGCCACGCGCTGGACGGCAGCCTGGTGGAGCTGGACCTGAACCATGCCGGCACCGGCCTGGCCTGGCGCTGGGCCAAGCGCGGGCCGTTCGAGCTGTCCGGCACCTGGCGCACGGCGAAGACCGGCGAATGGGGCCTGCGGTTCTGGTTCAATCTCTGCCTGTCGGCAGAGGGGGGAGAGGTCGCGCGCTGGGACCCGGCGGGCGCCGCATTGGTCAAGGTCGGCCACCGCTTCGTGGCGATCGCCAGCGCCGAGCCGCCGGTGCAGGTGACCGGCCACGCCACGGTCGAGGCCGTGGCCGAGGACTATGAGACGAACGGCTACTTCCACCTCGCCTCGCGGTCGGAGGCGGCGCCGGTGCTGGTGCTGCGCTTCAACCTGGAGATGATGCGCGATGGCGGCATCGGCGTCGCCGTGGCCGACCGGGCGGATCTGGCGGTCGAGCGCGCCAGGGCGCTGGCGGCCGAGCCGGGCGAGGTCCCTGCCCTTCCCGGCCAGAGTCTTCCCGTTCAGACGGGGGCCCAGGCCGGGGCGCTGGACGCGCTGCGCGACGTGATGGCCTGGAACACGGTGTGGGACGAGGTCAACCACCGGCCCTACACCTCGATCAGCCGGAACTGGAACCTGTCGAAGTTCGGCGGCTTCGGCGTCTGGCTGAACGACCAGCTCTACAACGCCCTCCTCACCGGCTATCTCGACCAGGAGATGGCGCGGGAGAACCTGGCGGCGTCGCTGGCCAGCGCCACGCCGGAGGGCAACCTCGCCTGCCTGCTGACCGCCAACGACGCCTGGGTCGACCGCACCCAGCTGCCGATCGGGTCGTTCCTGCTGTGGCTGATCTATCTCCGCTCCCGCTCGCGGCCGATGCTGGAGCTGGCCTATGGCACGCTGGCGCGCAACCACGCCTGGTGGTGGCGCGAGCGCGATCCGCGCGGTCGCGGCCTCGTCTCCTACGGCACCTCGGATGTCGGCGAGGGGCTGTACAAGGGCACCTCCTTCGGCGCCCGCAACGAATCCAGCATGGACAATTCGCCGATCCATGACGAGGCGGAATACGACCCGAAGACGCGCACCCTGCGGTCGGAGGATGTCGGGCTGAACAGCCTGCTGGCCTTCGACGCCGAGGTGCTGTCCTGGATCGCGACCGAGCTGGGCGACGAGGCGGCCGCGGCCGCCCATGCCGAGACTGCCGCCCGGACCCGGGCGAAGATCGGCTCCGAGCTGTGGGACGACAGCCGCGGCATCTTCGCCAACCGGCTGTGGTCCGGCGACTTCGTGCGCAGCCTGGGGCCGACCAGCTTCTACCCGCTGATCTGCGGCGCCGCCTCGCCCGAGCAGGCGCAGCAGTTGCTGGCCCATCTCGAGGACCCGGCCACCTTCGGCGGCGAATTCGTCATCCCCGGCACGATGCGGGACGACCCGGCGGCGAAGGACAATTCCTACTGGCGCGGCCGGATCTGGCCGCCCTTGAACTGGATGGTCTGGCACGGGCTGCGCCGCAACGGCTTCGAGGCCGAGGCCGTGAAGCTGGCCGAGGACAGCCTGCGCCTGTTCGCCCGAGCCTGGGACGAGCGCCGGCTGTGCCCGGAGAACTTCAACGCCGAGACCGGCGAGCCGATGGACCAGCCGGACACCGAGGGCTTTTACAGCTGGGGCGCGCTGATGCCGGCGCTCGGCGTCGCCCGGGTGATGGACATCAACCCCTGGGGCGGCTGGGAGCTGGTCAATGACGGCGCCGACGCCACACTGGGCCCGATCGCCAGCCCGGCCGGCGCGGTGACGGTCGCCATCGAGAGCGGCGTGCTTGCCTTGCGCCGCGGCAGCCGCACGCTCTTGGAGACCAATCTCCGGGGCCGGCTGTCGCAGCTGCGCTTCGGCGAGGGCGATATCGCCATCACTTTGCCGGCGGAGCTGCCCTCCGGCGCCTGGCTGCGCTTCCCGTCGCTGACGCCGGAGCGGGTGCTGGGCCTGCGGATCGGGGACGAATCCGTCACCCCGCGGGCGGAGGGCGGTGTCACGATCGACTTGCCCACCGGCGCCGCCGGCCGCACGCTGCGCGTGATCCTGGCCGCCTAGAGCGAGATGATTTGGGTCAGATCACTCTGGAGGATCGCACCGGGCATTGCCTCTCCCGCTTGCGGGCTATCGGATTCACACATCTTTGAAGTGAGCTTTTTAAGTCCCCCTCCCCTTGCGGGAGGGGGCGGGGGGGGGG
>NZ_JASATH010000325.1:0-4876 GCF_038440215.1 Inquilinus sp. OTU3971
CGGGTTCGCGGTCGCTAACCCGACATCGGGTCGAGATGCGTCAGTGATGAAGGAATTTTTCATCCTATAATTTCATCTTGATGAAAATCATCAATCATCCTTAGCATGGTGGCATGACCGACGCCGCCATTGTCTCCGCCGTCCTCGGCCGCCTGCGCGGCCGGCTGATCGTGTCCTGCCAGCCGGTGGTGGGCGGTCCGCTCGACCGCACCGAGCTCGTGGTGGCGCTGGCTCGGGCCGTGGTCGGCGCCGGCGCCGCCGGCCTGCGGATCGAGGGGGTGGAGCGCGTTGCCGCGGTCTGCCGCATCGCCGGGGTGCCGGTGATCGGCATCGTCAAGACCGACCTGGCCGACAGCCCGGTGCGGATCACGCCGCACCTCGCCGATGTCGACGCGCTGGCCGAGGCCGGCGCCGAGATCATCGCCTTCGACGCCACCGACCGCATCCGGCCGGTGTCGGTGCCGGCGCTGGTGGCCCGCATCCATGGCCACGGCCGCATCGCCATGGCCGATGTTTCGACCCGCGCCGAGGGTCGGACGGCCGCGGCGGCCGGCGCCGACATCGTCGCCTCGACCCTCGCCGGCTATGTCGCCGGGCCGGAGCCGACCGAGCCGGACCTGGCCCTGGTCGCCGACCTCGCCGCCGACGGCTTCACCGTGATCGCCGAAGGCAATGTGCGGACGCCGGAGCATGCCGCCTCGGCTCTGGCCGCGGGGGCGCATGCGGTGGTCGCCGGCTCGGCCATCACCCGGCCGGAACATGTGACGCGCTGGTTCCTCGACGCTCTCGGCACGGGCTGAGGGCGGTCCTTCAATCAAGACAAACAGGGGGCAAACCATGACGAATATCCTGCGCAACACCCTGCTGGCCGGCCTGGCCCTGCCGCTGCTGTCCTCCGCCGCCATGGCGGGCGAGGTCACGCTCTTGTTCTGGCCGGGGCCGGAAAGCGAGGCGATGCAGAAGGTGCTCGACGTCTACAATGCCGGGCCGGGCCAGGCCGACGGCATCACCGTCAAGCAGCTGCTGTTCAGCCGCCAGGGCTATTTCGAGAAGGAGCAGGCGGACCTGGCGGCGGGGTCGAGCGAGTTCGACCTGGCCCTGGTCACCACTTACACGCTCGGCCGCTACGCGCCCTATCTCGACCCGATCGACGCCCAGGTCCCGGCCGAGGCCAAGGCCGCCTTCGCGCCGGTGTCGCTGCAATCCCTCACCTTCGACGGCAAGCTGTACGGCGTGCCGACCGACATTTCGGTGCATTTCCTCTATTACCGCAAGGACCTGGTCGACCGGCTGCTGTCCGACCCGGAGTGGCGGAAGCGCTACGCCGAGATCGCCAAGGAGAAGCTGGGCCGCGAGATGCAGCCCAAGGCGCCCGACGACTGGAGCTGGGACGACTGGATCGCCGCCGCCTTGTTCTTCAGCGCCGCCGACAACCCGGACAGCCCGACCCGTTTCGGCACCGTGCTGCAGATGAAGAACCTGATCTTCAACATCATGCTGTGGCAGGCGACGCTGGTGTCGAATGGCGGCGACTGGCTGGCCGACGGCAAGCCGGCGATCGACGGCCCGGCCGCCCGCACCGGGCTGCAGGTCTACAAGACCCTGATCGACGCCAAGGCCACGCCACCGGGGTCGATCAGCTACGAGTATCCGGAGGCCAACGCCGCCTTCCAGGCCGGCCAGGCGGCCACCATGCTGCAGTGGAACGCGGCCTTCAACGAGCTGAACGATCCGGCCAAGTCGCCCACGGTCGCCGGCAAGGTCGGCCTGGCCCCGATGCCGGCCGGCAGCGCCGGGCACAAGAGCCACGTCCACTCCCTCGGCATCGGCCTGAACACCGCATCGAAGAACAAGGCCGACGCCGGCAAGGTCCTGGCCTGGCTGGCGACGAAGGACGCGATGACGGTCTACGCCCAGGCCGGCGGCACCCCGCCGGTGCCGGAGATCCTGAAGGCGATGGCGGCGGCCCGGCCGGAATTCCCGCTGGTCGGCGATTTCGTCGACCGCTTCGGTTTCGTCGTCACCGGCGGCACCGCCGCCTATGCTGTGCCGGTCTATGAGGTGCTGGCGGAAAAATTCTCCGCCTTCTGGGCCGGGCAGATCGACCTCGACACCGCGCTGAAGCAGGTCGCCGAGGGCATAGCCGAGCGGATCAAGGGCTGATGGCGGCTACGACGGCCGGGCGCGGGGCCGGGCGCAGGCCCTATGAGGGGCGCTGGGACGGGCTGTGGCTGCTCGGGCCGCTGCTGCTGTTCCTGGCGCTCCTGCTCGGCTTCCCGGCCGTCGCCAACCTGGTCTACAGCGTCAGCGAGGTGCGCTTCACCGGCCTGTGGTCGCCGCGCTGGGCCGGGCTCGACAACTACCGGACGGTGCTGGCCGACCCGGCCTTCTGGGGCGCGGTCGGCTTCTCCGCCCGCTTCGCCGTGGCGGTCACCGCGGTGCAACTGGTGCTGGGCTTCGCCCTGGTGCTGGCGCTCGACCCGCTGATCGCCAAGCGGCGCTGGCTGATGGCGTTCCTGCTGCTGCCGATGATGGTGTCGCCGGCGCTGCTGGGCGTGATGTACCGGCTGATGCTGAACGACTTCGTCGGGGTGATCCCGCAATACCTGCAGTTGGTCGGCTTCTCCGGCAACCTGCTGGGCGTCGACTGGGCCTTCACCACCGTCGCGGTGATCGAGGTGCTGCAATGGACGCCCTTCGCCTTCCTCGCGCTCTTGACCGCCTACCAGGCGATCCCGGGCGAGCTGGTGGAGGCGGCGCGGATCGACGGTGCCGGCTCCTGGTCCGTGTTCCGCCGCATCACCCTGCCGCTGATGGTGCCGGCGCTGGCGATCACCGGCTTCATCCGCTTCATCGACAGCTTCCGGGTGTTCGACCACATCTATGTGCTGACCGGCGGCGGCCCCGGCACGCTGACCCAGAGCCTGTCGATCTACATCTACCGCACCTTCTTCCAGCAGGAGCGGATCGGCCCCGCCGTCGCCGCCTCGATGCTGCTGCTCCTGGCCTCGGTGGTGGTGCTGCGCCTGCTGATGGCGCAGATGCTGAGGGGCTCGCGGGGATGACGCGCCTCGTTTCAGGCCTGCGCTGGGTGGTGTTCCTGCTCGCCGTCCTCATCCTCAACATCCCGGTCATCGTCACGCTGCTGACCTCGCTGAAGACCACGCTCGACATCAACGCCTACCCGCCGGTCTGGCTGTTCGCGCCGACGCTCGAGCACTACGGCACGGTGCTGACCGACCCGGCGCTGGACTTCCCGCGCTACCTGATGAACTCGACCGTCATCGCCCTCGGCGGCACGGTGCTGGCGCTCGGCCTCGGCGTGCCGGCCGCCTACGCCATGGCCAGGCTGGGGAAGGGGACCAAGACCATCCTGCCGGTGGTCACCAACCTGCGCGCCCTGCCGCTGGTGATCTTCGCCATCCCCTTCTACCTGCTGTACCAGGCGCTCGGCCTGCTCGACACCAGGCTGGGCCTGGCCTTGATCTCCTGCATCATCAACCTGCCGTTGGCGCTGATCCTCTTGGTCGGCTTCCTGCAGGACCTGCCGCAGGAGATCGAGGAGGCGGCGCGGGTCGACGGCGCCTCCACCTTCGCCGTGCTGCGCCACATCGTGCTGCCGCTGGCCCGGCCGGTGCTGGTGGCGGTCGCCATCCTCAGCTTCATCTACAGCTGGAACGAGTTCCTGTTCGGCCTGATCCTGACCACCCGCAACGCCGTGCCGGTGACGGTCGGCGCCACCTTCTTCATCACCTCCTGGGGCGTGAAATGGGGCGCCACCGCGGCGGCGATGATGCTCAGCGTGCTGCCGCCGCTCTTGCTCGGCCTGGTCAGCTACCGCTATCTCGGCCGGGCGATGCTCGCCGGCGCGGTAAAGGGGTAGAATGCAGCCATGACAGAGGCTTCGACCATCGGGCGCAAGGTGCTGGCCAGCCTGCGGGCCGCCAATCCC
The DNA here is from genome assembly GCF_038440215.1 of Inquilinus sp. OTU3971. Classification (NCBI taxonomy): domain Bacteria; kingdom Pseudomonadati; phylum Pseudomonadota; class Alphaproteobacteria; order Rhodospirillales; family Rhodospirillaceae; genus Inquilinus; species Inquilinus sp. OTU3971. The sequence goes on from NZ_JASATH010000325.1 coordinate 3,953, forward strand.
GGCCTGTCGCCGGCGCTGGGCCGGATCGGCGACTATGTGCTCGAGGGGCCGGAGCGGGTGCTGTCGCAGACCGTGACCGAGCTGGCCGAGGCCTCCGGCTCCTCCGAGGCCTCGGTGATCCGCTTCTGCCGCGAGCAGGGCTTCCCCAGCTTCCAGGGCTTCAAGCTGGCGCTGGCCACCGAACTGGCCTCGGCCCAGCCGCCGCGGGCGGAGGAGGCGGGACGGCACGCGCTGTTCCGCATCGTCGACCGCGCCGTCGATGCGCTGCGCCAGACCGAGGACCTGCTGGACCCGGCGGCGGTGGAGGCGGTGGCCGACCGCCTCAGGACGGCCCGCCGCGTGCTGGTGTTCGGCGTCGGCGCCTCGGCGATCACCGCCCGCTATGCCCAGTACAAGCTGGCCCGGGTCGGGCTGCAGGCGGTGGTGCATGACGACCCGCACATGGCGGCGATGGCGACGGCGGCGCTGGGCGACGGCGACGTGGCGCTGGCCGTCTCCAGCTCCGGTTCCACCCTCGACGTGGTCCGCGCCGCGACGCTGGCGAAGGAGGCGGGGGCCTTCCTGGCGGCGATCACCAACCGCACCAGGAGCCCGCTGACCGCCCTGGCCGACGTGGTGCTGCTGGCCTCGACCCCGGAGACGCCGCTGACCGGCGGGGCGCTGGCGTCGAAGATCAGCCAGCTGGTGATCGTCGACATGCTGTTCGAGACCATCGCCGACCGCGACCCCGCCGCCCGCGACGCCATCCGCCGCACCGCGCAGAGCGTGACCGACCGTGGGTATTGAGGTGGGGGACTTCTCTTGAGGATCGCTTCTTCTAGTCTCCCCTCTCACGAGGATGACGATACCCGTGCATCGTCTTCTTTGAGTCCCCCCACCCCCGGGGGGGGGGGGGGGGGGGGGGGGGGGGGGGGGGGGGGGGGG
>NZ_JASATH010000326.1:0-4811 GCF_038440215.1 Inquilinus sp. OTU3971
GGCCCGCCCCCCCCCCCCCCCGCTTCCACCGCCGACAGCGCCGCCCCGGCATCGGTCAGGTCGGCGGCGATGGCGACGACGCCCGGCAGGTCCGCGGCAGCACGGTCGAGGTTGGCTTGGGCGCGTGAGACGATGGCCACCTTGGCGCCTTCCGCCAGGAAGGCCTTGGCGCAGGCCAGGCCGATGCCCTTCGATCCACCGGTCACCAGCACGGTCTTTCCGGTCAGGCCGAGATCCATGGAACGCTCCTTCGGGTCAATGCAAGGCGTAGGCTGGGTTCGCGGCACGCGAACCCGGCAATGGCTCGGGCTGCCCGACGTTGGGTTCGCCGTCGCGAACCCAACCTACGGCCTCAGATGATCTCGAAGTACCGTGCCAGTTCCCAATCGGTGATGTGCTTGCGGAATTCGCGCTCCTCCCATTCGCGGGTGGCGGCGTAGTGGTCGACCCAGTCGTCGCCGAACAGCCCGCGCGCGGTCTTCGACGCGCGCAGCCGCTGCGCCGCGTCCCACAGCGTGCGCGGCAGCTCCGACTTTTTCGGGAAGGACTTCGCGTAGGCGTTGCCCTTCACCGGCTCGCCCAGCTCCAGCTTGCGCTCGATGCCCCACAGGCCGGCGCCGAGCGCGGCGGCCAGGACGATGTAGGGGTTGGCGTCGGCGGCGGCGATGCGGAACTCGACCCGCTGGCTCTTCGGCCCGCCCTGGATCACACGCAGCGCCGTGGTCCGGTTCTCCACCCCCCAGGTCGCCGAGGTCGGCGCCCAGAAGCCGGGGATCAGCCGGGAATAGGCGTTCACCGTCTGCGCGATCATGGCCAGGAATTCCGGCATCAGCGCCTGCTGGCCGGCCACGAAATGGCGCATGACAGCACTCATCCCGTGCGGGTCCTTCGGGTCGTGGAAGGCCGGCTTGCCCTTGCCGTCGACCAGCGACATGTGGATGTGGCCGCTCTGCCCCGGCACCTCGTTCGACCACTTCGACATGAAGGTGGCCATCAGGTTGTTGCGCTGGGCGATCACCTTGGTGAAGGTGCGGAAGATCGTCGCCTTGTCGGCGGCGGACAGGCCGTCATCGACCGCGATCGCCGCCTCCAGCACGCCCGGGCCGGTCTCGGTGTGCAGCCCCTCGATCTCGCAGTCCAGCGCCTGCATGGTGCCGAGCAGCTCGTGGTACAGGTCCGACCACACCGTGTTGCGCAGCACCGAATAGCCGAAGAAGCCCGGCGTCAGGCTGGTCAGGTTGCGGTAGTGCTTCTCGCGCACCGAATGCGGCGTCTCGTCGAACAGGAAGAACTCGTATTCGAAGGCCGCCTTCAGGCCGAAGCCCATGCCGGCGGCCTTGTCCAGCATCCGGCGTAGCAGGGCGCGCGGGCACACCGCCTCGGCCTGGTCGGCCAGCTCGCACAGGAAGAACGGCAGGTCGTTCTCGAAGGGCAGGCGGCGCATCGTCTCCGGCAGCAGGCGCACCGGCGCGTCCGGATAGGCGGTGTGCCAGCCGGTGTAGCGGGCGTTGTCGTAGAGCTGGTCGTGGCTGTCCCAGCCGACGATCACGTCGCAGAAGGCGAAGCCCCTCTCCAGCGACGAGAAGAACTTCTCCCGCGACATGTACTTGCCGCGCAGGATGCCGTCGACATCGGTCAGCGCCACCTTGACGTGGTTGTACCCTCCGTCCTGCACCAGCTTGCGGGCATCGTCGGCGGTGAAGCGGGACGCGGCGGTGCGGGGGGCAGCGGCCCGGGATGTCGGTTGCGCCATAGGCTGGAAGTCTCCCGTTTCCTGTCGCCCGCCGCTTGGCTTTTCCGGGGCGGGTCGACGCAAATCTATTCAGAGCATGCCGACCGAAGCGGCGGCAAGAGACGCCGGTCCGCCGCCCGCTGCGGAACCGCCCGCTGCCGTAACATGCTTGCCGGAACCGTGGCCCGGTGAGACAGTTTCTGCCGAATCCGGGCGGCCTGTGCGAGTCTGCCCGCTTCGTGGTGCGAGGAAGCGGCCCAAGAAGCAGTCCAGAACCGGCAAACAGGGAGTGCACATCATGTCCCAGAACGATCATCGTTCGGGAGGCGAGCACGACATTGCGGAGGACGTGAAGATCCTGCACGGCATGGGCTACGCCCAGGAATTGCTGCGGCGGATGTCCGGCTTCTCAAACTTCGCCATTTCCTTCTCCATCATCTGCATCCTGTCCGGCGGCATCAATTCGCTGGGGCAGGCGATCGGCGGCGTCGGCGGCGCCGCGATCGGCATCGGCTGGCCGCTCGGCTGCCTCGTCTCCCTGGTCTTCGCCCTCGGCATGGGGCAGATCGCCTCGGCCTATCCGACCGCCGGCGGCCTCTACCATTGGGGGTCGATCCTGGGCGGACGGGCGCTCGGCTGGGTCACCGCCTGGTTCAACCTGCTCGGCCTGATCACCGTGCTCGGCGCGATCAATGTCGGCACCTTCCTGTTCGTGGTCGGCGCCTTCGGCGCCCAGCTCGGCCTCGAAGGCACCTTCTGGACCCAGGTGGTCTTCCTGGCGCTGCTGACCGGCAGCCAGGCGCTGCTGAACCATCTCGGCATCCGGGTCACGACCCTGCTGACCGACCTCAGCGGCTACCTGATCTTCCTGGTCGCGATCGCGCTGACTGTCGCCTTCCTGGCCTATGCCCCGACGATCGACATCTCGCGGCTGTGGACCTTCACCAACTACAGCGGCCCGGCCGGCGGCGATGTCTGGCCGCAGCACAGCAGCCTGCTGATGGTGTTCCTGCTCGGCCTGCTGCTGCCGATCTACACCATCACCGGCTTCGACGCCTCAGCCCACACCTCGGAGGAGACGGTGCGGGCCTCCTACAACGTGCCGCGGTCGATGGTGCGGTCGGTGGTGCTGTCCGCGGTCTTCGGCTACGCCATGCTGGTCGCCTTCGTGCTGGCGATCCCGAACATGGACGAGGCCGCGGCCCAGGGCTGGAGCGTGTTCTTCTGGACCTCGGATGCGGTGCTGCCGGCCGGGCTGAAGTTCGTGCTCTACATCGGCATCGCGATCAGCCAGTACCTGTGCGGCCTGGCCACGGTCACCTCGGTGTCGCGGATGATCTTCGCCTTCGCCCGCGACGGCGGCCTGCCGGCCTCGTCCTCGCTGCGCAAGGTCAGCCCGACCTTCCGCACGCCGGTTGCGGCAATCTGGACCGGCGCCATCCTGGCCGTGCTCTTCACCATCTACACCCCGGTCTACACCACGGTGGTGTCGGTCACGGTGATCTTCCTGTTCATCTCCTACGGCCTGCCGATCGCGCTCGGCGCCATCGCCTATGGCCGGACCTGGACCCAGATGGGGCCGTGGACGCTGGGCGGCGCCTACCGGCTGGTGGCGCTGCTGTGCGTGGCGTCGGTGATCCTGATCTTCACCATCGGCGTGCAGCCGCCGAACGACAAGGCGCTGTGGATCACGGTCGGCTTCCTGGTCATCACCGCGGTCGTCTGGTTCGGGCTGGAGAGCCGGCGCTTCCAGGGCCCGCCGATCGGCGAGATGATCCGCCAGCGCCAGACCGAGATTGCGGCGGCCGAGCAGGCGGTGGGCGAGACCGCCGGCGCGGTCGTCGGCGAGGCCGGCAAGGCCTGACGCGGACCCGCCTGATCCACGGGGCGCCCCGACCGGGCGCCCCTTTTTCTTGCCGTGGGGACGGGGTGGGCCTAAACCGTATAAGTCGTACAATACGGCCGCCGCTCGACGGCGGCAGGTTCAGGGGAAACGCAGGATGAAGGTCGTCATCACCGGTGGTCTCGGTTTCGTCGGGCTGAACCTCGCCCGGGCGCTCTTGAAGCGGGGCACGCTGACCGGCATCTCCGGCCAGCAGGAGCCGATCGACGCGATCACCCTGTTCGACATGGCGGCGCCGGACCAGCGGCCGGACGGGCTCGACGACCGGGTGTCGATCGTCACCGGCGACATCTCCGACCGCGCCACCGTCTTCGGCCTGGTCGACCGCGACGACATCTCGGTGTTCCACCTCGCCTCGATCCTGTCGGGCGGCGGCGAGAAGGATTTCGACCTGGCGCTCCGGGTCAATCTCGACGGCGGTCTGAACGTGTTCGAGGCGCTGCGGGCGCGGCAGGGCGGGGCGCAGCGCCTGGTCGCCGCCAGCTCGATCGCCGTGTTCGGCGGCTCGGTGATGCCGAAGCTGGTCACGGACGCCACCAAACAGACCAGCCAGACCACCTACGGCGTCACCAAGACGATCTGCGAGCTGCTGGTCAACGACTACAGCCGCAAGGGCTTCTTCGACGGCCGCTCGGCCCGGCTGCCGACCATCTTCGTCCGCCCGGGCAAGGCCAATTCCGCCGCCTCCAGCTTCTGCTCCGGCGTGTTCCGCGAGCCGCTGAACGGCGTCGAATGCGTGCTGCCGGTGACCCGGGCGCAGCTGCCGATGCTGGGCTACCGCAACTGCGTCGCCAGCTTCATCGGCCTGCACGAGGCCCCGGCCTCGGCCCTCGGCGACGACCGCGCCGTCAACCTGCCGAGCCGCGCCTACACGATCGAGGACATGGTGGCCTCAGTGAAGCGGGTGGCCGAGAAGTACCAGATCAAGCTGGGGCCGATCACCACCAAGCCGGACCCGGTGATCCAGGCGATCGTCGACGGCTGGGCCACCGACGCCTCCTGGGACCGGGCCAAGGCGCTGGGCCTGCCGATCGACGAGAGCATCGACCGGGTGGTCGAGGACTATATCGAGGACTTCCTGCCCGGCCGGCACTAACCCCTTCCTGTCGTTGCCGGGCTTGACCCGGCAATCCAGAAGATGCCGACAGCCTCTGGATGCCCGGGTCAAGCCCGGGC
>NZ_JASATH010000327.1:0-4804 GCF_038440215.1 Inquilinus sp. OTU3971
CCCCCCGCCCCCCGCCCGCCCCCCCCCGGCGCGAAGGCGGGATAGGCGGTGAAGGCCAGGAACAGGGCGAAGCCGAGATGGATCGCCCGCGCCTCGGTGTCGTTGAACACGCCGAAGCCGAGCCGGAAGGGCAGGGGAGAGGCGTACCACAGCTGGAACAGCGACCAGGCAATGGCGACGGCGGCCAGCAGCGTCGACGCGGCGCCGGCCGGCTTTCGCCCGCCCGTGTCGGCTTCGGCGACCAGCTGCTCCAGCTCCGCGCTCGGCTGCAGCCCCGGCGTGTCGGTCATGACCGCCTCTCCCTGTCTATGATGGCTTCAGGCTGTTAGCGGGGGCGGCGTGCAGCCGCCCCAGCATGGACTACAGCCAGCCTTTTTCCTTGTAGTACCGCTCCGCGCCCGGGTGCAGCGGGGCGGAGAGGCCGGCCTTGACCATCTGCTTCGGGTCGAGATGGGCGAAGGCCGGATGCAGGCCCTTGAACTCGTCGAAATTCTCGAACACCGCGCGGACCAGCTGGTAGACCGCCTCCTCGTCGGTGCCGGCCGAGGTCACCAGTGTCGCCGTCACGCCATAGGTCTTGGTCGGGTCCGGGTTGCCGTTGTAGAGGCCGCCCGGGATGGTGGCGCGGGCGTAGTAGGGCTTGTCCGCCAGCAGCTTGTCGATCGCGGCGCCGGTGATCGGCACCAGCTTGGCGCCGCAGGTGGTGGTCGGGTCCTGGATGTTCGCCGAGGGATGGCCGACGCCGTAGAAGAAGCCGTCGATCTTGTCGTCGCACAGGGCCGGCCCGTGCTCGTCGGCCTTCAGCTCCGAGGCCAGCGAGAAATCGGCCAGGGTCCAGCCCAGCGCCGTCAGCAGCTCCTCCAGCGAGGCGCGGGTGCCGGAGCCGGGATTGCCGACGTTGAAGCGCTTGCCTTTCAGGTCGGTGAAAGCGGCGACGCCGGCCTCCTTGCGGACCAGCACGGTGAAGGGCTCGGGATGGACCGAGAACACCGCCCGCAGCTCCGGGAACGCGCCCGACTCCTTGAACGCCCCGGCGCCGTTCAGCGCGTTGAACTGCACGTCCGACTGGGCCATGCCGAAATCCAGCTCGCCGGCCCGGATGGTGTTGACGTTGAAGGCCGACCCGCCGGTGGACTCGACCGAGCAGCGGATGCCGTGGGTCTTGCGGTCCTTGTTCAGCAGCCGGCAGATCGCCCCGCCGGCGGCGTAGTAGACGCCGGTGACCCCGCCGGTGCCGATGGTGACGAAGCGCTGCTGCGCCGCGGCCGGGCCGGCGCCCAGCGCCAGGGCCGCCGCGGTGACGGCGGCGAGCAGCGATGCGGTGACCTGAAGCCTCATGATCTCTCTCCCCTTCTGATCGTGTGCTTTCCCTCTCTGGCGGAGGGTCGGCCGGTGTCTCTCAAGCCGCTTTGGGTAGGCTAGTAATGGCCGCATCGACAGCGTCGCCGAGGCGCTCGACGATGGCCTCGACCGCCGCCCCGTCGACGATGAAGGGCGGCGCCAGCAGCACATGGTCGCCCGCGACCCCGTCGACCGTGCCGCCCATCGGATAGACCATCAGCCCGCGCGCCATGGCCTCGCGCTTGACCCGCGCGTTCAGCTTCAGCGCCGGGTCGAACGGCGCCTTGGTGGCGCGGTCGGCGACCAGCTCGATGCCCAGGAACAGCCCGCGGCCGCGGATGTCGCCGACCTGCGGGTGGTTGCCGAAGCGGTCACCCAGGCGGCGGGCCAGGCGCTCACCCATGGCGGTGACGTTGTCCAGCAGGCGCTCGCCGCGGATCACCTCCTGCACCGCCAGCCCGGCGGCGCAGGCCATCGGATGGCCGGTATAGGTGTGGCCATGCTGGAAGAAGCCGGTGCCCCGGGAAAAGGCGTCGAACAGGCGGCGCGACAGCAGCACCGCGCCGATCGGCTGATAGCCGCCGCCCAGCCCCTTGGCGATGGTCATCAGGTCGGGAACGATGCCCTCCTGCGTGCAGGCGTGCAGCGTGCCGGTGCGGCCCATGCCGCACATCACCTCGTCCAGGATCAGCAGCACGCCGTGGCGGTCGCAGATCGCGCGGATGCGCTTGAAGTAATCGGCGACCGGCGGCACCGCGCCCATGGTGGCGCCGACCACCGTCTCGGCGACGAAGGCGGCCACGGTCTCCGGTCCCAGCTCCAGGATCTTGTCCTCCAGCGCCTGGGCGGCGCGGGCGGCATAGTCCTCGTCGCTCTCGCCCGGCTCCTGCAGGCGGTAGGCGAAGCAGGGGTCGATGTGGTGGGTCTCGATCAGCAGCGGCCGGAACGGCGCCCGCCGCCACTCGTTGCCGCCGGTGGCCAGGGCGCCCAGCGTGTTGCCGTGATAGCTCTGGCGCCGGGCGATGACGTGGCGGCGCTGCGGCTGGCCGGCCTCGACGAAATACTGCCGCGCCATCTTCAGCGCCGCCTCGACCGACTCCGACCCGCCGCTGGTGAAATAGACATGGCTCAGCCCCGCCGGCGCGTCCTCGACCAGCCGGTCGGCCAAGCGCTCGGCCACCTCGCTGGTGAAGAAGCTGGTGTGGGCATAGGGCATCCGGTCCAGCTGCGCGTGCAGCGCGGCGATCACCTCCGGATGGCCATGGCCGAGGCAGGACACGGCGGCGCCGCCCGACGCGTCGATGTAGCACCGGCCCTCGGAATCGACGACCTCGATGCCCCGGCCGGCGACGGCGGTTGGGAACTCGGCATGGATCTGGCGGTGCAGGATACGGGTCATGGCTGTGCCTTGGCGGACCAGGGGCGGAGATGGGTGTCGAAGGCGGCCAGCTGCGCCTCGGTGCGGCGCAGGGCGGCCGGGGCGTCGGCGCCGCGGCCGGCGACCAGCGCCGCCAGGATCTCGGCGACGGCGAAGCCTGACGCCAGGCTGTGGAAGAAGGACGGGCTGTCGGTCGCGACCAGGACCGTCTCCGCCGCCAGCTGGGCCAGCGGCGACACCTTGCTGTCGGTGACGGCCACCACCGCGACACCCTGCGCCGCGGCGTAGCGCGCGGTCTCCACCGTGGCCCGGGTGTAGGGCGACACGCTGACCGCCAGCAGCACATCCTCCGGCGTCGCCGCGCGGATCGCGTCGGTGCCGGTGGCGCCGGCGGCGTCGAGCAGCACGGTGCGCTCGCCCAGCAGCGACAGGACATAGTGCAGATGCCAGGCGATCGGGTGGCCGGCGCGCAGGCCCAGGCAGTAGATCCGGCCGGCCGCGGCCAGGTGCGCGGCGGCGCCGGCGAGGCGGTCCAGCGCCGCCGGCTCGGCCAGCCGGGCGACGTGGCCGGCAATGGTGGTGGCGATCTCCGCCGCCAGCGCGCGGTCGCCCTTCAGCGTCTGGCTGGCCAGCTGGGCGTCGGCGCGGCCGGCGAAGCCCAGATCGCCCGACCGCACCGCCTCGGCATACAGCGCCCGGATCGAATCATAGCCGTCGAGGCCCAGGCGCTTCGCCAGCCGGGTCATCGTCGCCGGCGGCACCCCGGCCTGGCGCGCCTGCTCCCGCATCGAAAGCAGGGCGACGTCGCGCGGCCGGTCCAGCACATAGCGGGCCGCGGCCTGCAGCTGCGCCGGCATGGCCTCGAAGCTGTCGACGATGCGCTCGGCGAGGGGGCCTTGATCCATGCATCGACGATAGCAGGCGTTGCACCATGTGCAACGAGTGTTTCAATATTGCCAGACATGATCCGATTGGATCGGGGGGCTGACATGACGGATCCGGAGCGCAGGCCGGTTGCGATCGCGGTGGCGCCGAATGGCGGGCGGCGGACCAAGGCGGACCATCCGGCGCTGCCGCTGTCCGCGGCCGAGCTGGCGCGGGTCGCCGCGGAATGCCGGGACGCCGGCGCGGCGATGATCCACGCCCATATCCGCGACCGGGATGGGGTGCATCTGCTCGACGCTGACGCCTATCGCGCGGCGACCGCGGCGATCCGCGCCGCTGTCGGCGAGGATCTGGTGCTGCAGATCACCAGTGAGTCGCTCGGCCGCTATCGCCCGGACGAGCAGATGGCGGTGGTCCGCGCGGTGCGGCCGGAGGCGGTGTCTCTGGCCTTGCGTGAGCTCACCCCCGACCCCACCGCCGAGCCCGCCTTCGCCGAATTCCTGTCATGGCTGAAGCGGGAGCGGGTGATGCCGCAGATCATCCTCTACGCGCCGGAGGAGGCGCTGCGGCTGGCGGAGATGCGGCAGCGCGGCCTGATCCCCTGGGACGAGATCCCGGTGCTTTACGTCCTCGGCCGCTACGTCGCCGGCCAGACCTCGCTGCCGGCGGACCTGCTGCCGTTCCTGGCTCCTGAGTCGCCCCGCTTGCGGTCCTGGATGGTCTGCGCTTTCGGCCGGCACGAGGCCGCCTGCGCCCTGGCCGCAGCGCTGCTGGGCGGCGACGTCCGAATCGGCTTCGAGAACAACCTGCACCTGCCGGATGGACAGGTGGCCGGCAGCAATGCCGACCTCGTCCGCGCGGTTGCGGAGCCGCTGATCGCCAGCGGCGGCCGTCTCGCCGACGCTGCCGCCTTGCGGGCGGCGTGGGCCGAATAGGCTCCCAGAATACTGAGCTTCTCTGCGTTGCCTCTCCCGCAAGCGAGACCTTTTCAGAATGTCCCCGGGATCTTCTCGGAGGCTTGAGGCGACGTCGGTCGAAAGCAACATGAGTCCCCCCTCCCCTTGCGGGAGGGGGGTAGGGGGAGGGGGTTTTCTCGGCTCGAACTGGCCTGGACCCTGGGTCTATCCGTCAGCGTCGAGGCCTTTGCCCATTCGCGCGCGGACGCGCGCAGACCCCTCCCCCTGCCCCCCCCCCCCCCCC